>DATLAN010000184.1:0-2226 GCA_035527455.1 Thermoguttaceae bacterium | reverse complement strand
GCGAGCGACTCCCAATCGGCTTGGCTGCGGGGCGGCGGATGCTTCCGCTGCCATTCCTCCTTGATCTCTCGAAGCTCGCGCAATCTGCTTTGCGGCAACGAATCGGCCTGTCGGAACGTTACGAAGTAGGTGGCGCCGTCTCGCCTCCAGTGGGGCAGGTGACGGATGTACCTGGTCACCGGCTTGTCGTCTTGCAAACCCTGAAAGCCCGGCGGCGCGGAGAGGTTCCAGCTCTCGGCGGACATCGGCGATATTCTCGGGGTTGCTGATGGTCAGTCGTGAAACACCCGCTCGTAGGACGGACTTCCAGTCCGTCGCGACGGACCGGAGGTCCATCCTACGTTACGTAATCCCCATCCGCACTACAGCGTCCAGCCCTCGCGATAGGGCGGATCGAGCAACTGGTTCGCCGCGTCGGAGTTCTTGAACTGCAGCTTCTCGGCGTCCCAGTAGAGTTTCTCCTGGGTGCGGATGGCGACGTTGCCCATCAAGACCACGGCGGCCAGGTGCCCGGCGTGATCGACGAAGTTGCTCCCGGCCGGCTTGCCGCCCTTGCAGGCGTCGATCCATTCCTGGTAATGCCCGGGCGAACGCTCGAGCTTCTGCGGGGGGTTTCCGAAGGCCCTGGCCTTGGCTTCCGGCAGGAGCTGGTGTCCCAACAACATGCCGTCGTCGCCGACGATCAGCGTGCCGTCGTTGACGAAGATGTTGCGGGAACCGAATTCTTCGGGAATCGGCGGCATCATCCCGCCGTCGTACCAGCGCAGGACGACTTCCGGCCGGTTGCCCTCGGCCGCGAAGCGATAGGTGATGATCGACGCCGCCGGCGCCGTTTCGTTGCGGACTTCCGGCGGGGCGTTGAAATGGGTCGAGCAGGCTTCCACGCTTTCGGGCCAGCCGAGCTTCAGGGCCTTGAACGCGGCCGACAGGTTGTGGCAGCCGATGTCGCCCAGCACGCCGGTTCCGAAATCCCACCAGCCGCGCCAGGCGAAGGGATGGTAGCACGGATGGTACGGCCGCTGCGGCGCCGGGCCGAGCCAGAGGTCCCAGTTCAAATGCGGCGGCACCGGCGGCGTCTCTGCGGGCCGCGGAATCCCGCGCGGCGAGATGTCGGGCCGACGGTTCGACCAGGAATGGATCTCGCGGACCTTGCCGATCGCGCCCGCCCAAATGTATTCGGAGACCAGCCGCGCACCCTCGCTGGCCTGGCCCTGGTTGCCCATCTGGGTCGCCACGCCGGCCTGCTTGGCCGCCTTGGCGATCTCCAGCGCCTCGTGCACGCTGTGCGCGAGCGGCTTCTGGCAGAAGACGTGCTTGCCGAGCTTCAGGGCCCTCATCGTGATCTGGGCGTGGTTGTGGTCGGGCGTGGCCACCATCACCGCGTCGATGTCCTTCTGCGTATCGAGCATCTTGCGGAAATCGGTGTAGAGCTTGGCCCCGGGGAACTGCCCGGCGTTGCGATCCAGGGCGTTTTGGTCCACGTCGCACAGGGCGACGATGTTCTCGCTGGGCACACGGCGGACGTCGCCGGAACCCATCCCGCCGATGCCCACGTTGGCGATGTTCAGCTTGTCGTTGGCCGACGGCTGTCCCGGCGCGCCCAGGACGTGGCGGGGAATGATGCTCCACGCGGCCGCCGCGGTGGTGCCGGCCAGGAACCGGCGCCGGTCGAAACCTTGCTTGCTACGCATCGGTCTACCTCCGTTTCGTAGTACGGTTCAGTCCACACGGCACACGGTTGCCCGTGCCCGCCATGGTGACCTATTGTAGCGTGTGGATTGCCGTTTGTCGCTCTGTGTCGGCTCGGATCGTGAGGGCCACTGCCGGTTGTCCCCTCCCCGAAATCCGTGACCGCCGGGAAATCGCCATGCCCGGTAGTTGACCCGGTGTTCGATTTCATTACATTTGAGGTTTCAAGCTGCTGTCTGGCGGGAATGTCCGGAATCCTCCTCGGAGCAATGAGCGAATCATGAAGAACAAATCGTACCTCATCGGATGCACGCTGATCGCGGCTCTCGGCGGGCTGCTGTTCGGGTTCGACACGGCGGTGATCTCCGGCGCCCAGGGCTGGCTGGAGGCGGTTTACGAACTCAGCAGTTTCTGGCTCGGCTTCACGGTCGCCAGCGCCTTGATCGGCACGATCATCGGTTCGATCGTCGCCGGCCGACCGGCCGACGCGTTCGGACGGCGGACCGTGCTGATCGCGATCGGCGTGCTCTACTTCGT
>DATLAN010000183.1:0-3437 GCA_035527455.1 Thermoguttaceae bacterium | reverse complement strand
GGTGGTTCACCGCCGAAACAGGCGGCCGAGGAAGAACCCGAGAATCGCGGCGACGATCACGCCCGGGCCGGGGTGTTTCCGGACCACTTCCAGCGTATCGTCGAGCAGGTCGCCGACCGTCTTCTGCCGCACTTTCTCCAGCCGCTCGACCGCCTCGCGACGAACCCGCTGATAGCACGCCTGGGCCTTTTCCAACTCGGCCCTTGCCTGCTCGACGGACTCGGCGGCCTTCCGCACCTTGGGCGACTGCTCGGCCTGTTGCTCGGCGTCGGGTTCCTGTTCGGTTGTCTCGGGATCGGGGAGTTCGACGTCGGCGGGACCGTTGTCCGAAGCGTTCGATACATGTCTGGCAGTCTTCTTCTTTGCCACGATGTCCTCCATCGGCGGCCTTCGGGTTTGCTGCAGCGGCGCTGCAACTTGCATCAATAGCGTACCTTACGGCGCGCCGCCCAGCCAGAATAGCCGGCGTGAGGATTCTCCGGAAAGGAACGGTCGTAGCGGCGTAGGTCAGGGCTTGCCCTGACGAAGCAGGGAATCGTGGAGAAGAACCGTCAGGGCAAGCCCTGACCTACTTGCCCTGACGAAAAACACCGCTTGGCGAAAGACGTTCCGCCGGACTATGCGGGCGGGTGGTTCGGGACATAGAATAGGGGCTCGCCGTTATCTTCCGTACCACCGAGCCAAAGGGACCCCGCCATGAAACTCGCCAACACACTGACCCTGGCGGCCTGCGCCGTTGCGGCCGCCGCGATGACCGCCCGGGCTGAAGGGCCCGAGCACCGCAAGCTCGCCGCCGTGCCCTTTACCGAAGTGAAGGTCCAGGACGAATTCTGGGCCCCGCGGATTGCCACCAACCGCGAGAAGTCGATCCCGCACAACTTCCAGTGGTGCGAGCAGACCGGCCGGTTCAGCAATTTCGCCAAGGCCGCCGGACTGATCGACGGCAAGTTCGAGGGCATCTACTTCAACGACTCCGACGTCTACAAGGTGCTCGAAGGGGCCGCCTACTCGCTGGCCGATCACCCCGATCCGAAACTGGACGAGATGACCGACGCGGTGATCGCCAAGATCGCCGCCGCCCAGCAGGAAAACGGGTACCTCAACTCCTACTACACGCTCGTCGAGCCCGACAAGAAGTGGACCAACTGTGCGTCCAAGCACGAACTCTATTGCGCCGGCCATCTGATCGAAGGCGCCGTGGCCCACTATCGGGCAACCGGCAAACGGACGCTCCTGGACGTCGCCGTGAAGTTCGCCAATCGGATCGACGAGATCTTCGGCCCCGGCAAGCGCTACGACGTGCCCGGCCACGAAGAACTCGAACTCGCGCTGGTCAAGCTCTACCAGGTGACCGACGACGAGCGGTACCTGAAGCTCTCGAAGTTCTTCCTCGACACCCGCGGCGACGAGTCGAACCGCCCGCGGCTCTACGGCGCGTACTGTCAGGACCACATGCCGGTGCGCAAGCAGAGCGAGATCGTCGGCCACGCGGTCCGCGCGATGTATCTCTACTCGGGCGTGGCCGACGTGGCGGCGTATACCGGCGACCAGGAGTACATCGACGCCATGGACCGGCTTTGGCAAAACGTGGTGCAGCGGAAGATGTACGTCACCGGCGGGATCGGCGTGCAAAATCACGGCGAGGGGTTCAGCGGCGAGTACAATCTGCCCAACGCCGCGGCCTACTGCGAGACGTGCGCGGCCATCGGCATGGCCCTGTGGAATCACCGGCTGAACCTCATGCACGGCGACGCCAAGTACGCCGACCTGGTCGAACGGGCGATGTACAACGGCATCCTCTCGGGCATCGACTTAGGCGGCGAGAAGTTCTTCTACGTCAACCCGCTGGCCTCCAGCGGCGGCCATCACCGCCAGCCGTTCTTCGGTTGTGCGTGCTGCCCGAGCAACGTGGTGCGGTTCGTGCCCTCGGTGCCGGGATACGTCTATGCGACCACCGGAGCAGGAATCTACGTCAACGTGTATGCCGCGGGCGTAGGCAAAACTGCCCTTTCGGCCGAGCGTGCCGTCGAAATCGAGCAACAGACCCGCTATCCTTGGGACGGGAAGGTGCGGCTGGTGGTGAAGCCCTCGAAACCGGCCAAGGAGTTCGGCTGGTTCCAGGTCTACTTGCGAATTCCCGGTTGGTGCGAGGAACCCAAGCTCTCGCTCAACGGGGAGGCCGTCGATCCGATCCGGACCGTCGGCGGCTATGCCCAGATCTGCCGCTATTGGGACGCCGGCGACGTCGTCGAGCTGGACCTGCCCATGCCCGTCCGGCGGATCGAGGCCCATCCGAAGGTCCAGGCCGACGTCGGCCGGGTGGCGATCCAGCGGGGGCCGGTGGTCTATTGCTTCGAGAAGGTCGATAATCCCGATGGCGTGGCGAACATCGTTTTGCCGGACGACCCGAAGTTCACCGCCGAGCACCGCGGCGACCTGCTCGGCGGAGTGACGGTGATCGAGGGCGTCGACCGTAGCGGTCGGAAGATCACGGCCGTGCCGTATTACGCCTGGGACCACCGCGAGCCGGGCGACATGGCCGTCTGGGTCCGCCAGGACGGCAAGTCGCCGGCGCCGCCGCAGGACGATCCCGCGTGGGAGGGCAAGCTGTATCGCCCCTTGGACCCCGCCACGCTCGGACCGCCGACGCCGTTCAGCGCGATCGAGCTGAGCACCGCTTCGGCCTCGCACTGTTGGGGCGCCGACGCCACGAGCGCCTTGAACGACCAGCTCGAACCGAGCAGCTCCAACGACCACGGCATCCCGCGGCTGACCTTCTGGGACCATCGCGGGACGACGGAATGGGTGCAATACGATTTCGATTCCGCCCAAAAGGTCTCAGCCGTGGAGGTCTACTGGTTCGACGACACCGACCGGGGGCAATGTCGCGTGCCCGAGTCGTGGAAGCTGCTCTACCGCGACGGCGACACGTGGAAGCCGGTCGCGGGTGCTTCGACCTTCGGCACGGAGCCGAACAAGTACAACCGCGCCACCTTCACGCCGGTAGAAACCACCGCCCTACGGATCGAAGTCCAACTGAAATCCGAGTTCTCCGGCGGCATTCTGGAGTGGAAGGTGGAGTAGGTCAGGGCTCGCCCTGACGAAATCGCGTCGTTTTGCGTTAGGCTCTCTTCTACCGCAATTGCGCCGGAAGGGGCTCTTCCCGATAGTGCTTTCGCGCCCTGTAGAGATCCAAGCGGTCCTCACACGCAGCCTTTTTGTTCTCCGGAGCCAACGGTATTACCCTTTCCTGCCATCGGATCGCTTCCTCAAACTCCCCCGCTTCGGCGCAGGCGGCAGCCAGCGTGTCGAGAACGAGCCAATCTTCCGAGTCCGTCAGTCTGCGCGCCTGCAGCGCAAGTCCCATTGCCTTTTTTCCATCCCGAAACTCCGCGTCGGGGCATGTGGCCATCAACCATGCCAAGGCGACGCGCGGC
>DATLAN010000182.1:0-2639 GCA_035527455.1 Thermoguttaceae bacterium | reverse complement strand
TCTGCATGAACTCGTCCGCGATCTTCGCCATCCTCAGTTCAACCGTATCTTCTTCCATGTCGTTTCTCCTTTCCGAAAATCCGCCAACAAGCCACCGGACCTTATCGCGGCTAGCGCCGCGAAAGGTCACTGGCAGCGTTGGGCATCGCATCGGCAATGTACTGCGCCGCCTCAAGAAGTGTTCTGCGTAGCCGTTCCATGTCTCGCGTTACGCGGACTTGGTGGAACTTCCCGTCTCTGCCGGTCGAATCGTCTACGCACTCCCGCACCATGGCGCGGACTGTCGTTCTTCCGATCAGCGTTCCGTTCGTCCATTTGTCCCATGCCGTCACATGCACCGTGTCCGGTTTGGATGGCGATCTCCCCCCGTGTCCGTCTCCGGCCCCGACGCTGCTCCATCCCCACGGCAAGGATGCTTCGACTTCCCATCCCCTGCCCAACAACGCGGTCGAGGGTACGGAAACCCGCCGCTTGGCGTTCTTCTTCATGCTGTCCTTTCCGAGGCGGGTTTCCGCCCCTCACCGCTGGCGTTGGCCTCATCAGCCGCGTCGTTTTGCAATGCTTCGATCTTTATGTCGATCTCGTCGCGCAGTTCCTGCATGTCTTCCAGCGTCGTGCGCGACGGAACGCCGCCATCCGAAAACAAACGGTCAATCGCGGCCATTGCTTCTTTCTTCAGTATCTCATGCATGGTTCCTCATCGCCCTCCGTCCTTTCCGCTTTTCACGCTCGGCAACCGGCGCCGTTTCCGCTTCGGTTTGATCCCACTCGCGTCAACCAGCCGCCGCGCCAGCCTGTGACAGCGGCTTCCGTGGCTCGGCACGCACCCGGTTTCGATGCACGCACAGAACACGTCAACCATCAACACGAGGTCGGCATACTCGGATCTGCTCATCGCGCTCCCTCCGTCGCTTGCCACCGCGCGCCCACCCGCCGCGCAACTCGCCGCCGCATCAGCCACACCGTCACCGACTCGCACGCACGCCACGCCAGCCAGGATAGCGGCCGGCACAGTCGGCACGGCTCGCGCTCAGACAGGAAATGGCCGCACTCTCGGCAACGTGGGCGGGTCATGGCTTTACATCCAGTTCGGCGTACAGGTCCGCGATCAAGTCCACCAGAAACCGTATCACCGTTTCAGCGCCGTGCCGTTGCGCCAGTTCCACGTAGTGATACACCTTTCCCTCTGTCGTCATTGGCTTGTTCCTTCCTGTGCTGCTATCACGTCGTACAGTTCGGGCCGCTCCGATATGTCGTCTATCCCGGCACACACAGCCGCCGCAATCGCCGGACGGTAATACCGCCCGATCATCCGCTTAAACCTCAGCGAATCTCTGCCGTCCGTGATAAGCATGCACCCGTACCGCCTTCCTACTCGTCGCCCGTTTTCCAGCCTTTGAGCCTCATCCATGACTCTTTCTCCTCTCGCGTACATTCCGGCATGGACTGCGTATCGAACCGCCGATGAAACAGGCATATCCCGGTAGGCCCGCCGCGATTTAGAAACACATTCCACACGATCTTCGATTCGTCGTGCGTCGATCCGTACGTGTCCTGGTAGAACACGCTCACGCTGTACCCATTGTGCGTGATCTTCCCGCTGTCCCGAAGGTCGCGCTGGTCGGGCGAACGGTTTTCTTTCTGGTAGGCTCGGCTCAACTGGTGCATGCAGACGACCGGCATATTGATCTGCAAGGCGAGTTCCCGCAGCCGCTTGATGTTGTTGCTCACGCGCTCGTAGTCGTTGCCGCGCCCGTCGATCAGGTCCAGGTGGTCGATGTAGGCAATCTCGGCCTTGTCCTTTGCCGACACGCGCCGGAGCCACGAACAAAGCTCATCAATGTCCATCGGATCGTCGCTCATGGTTATCGGGAGTCCTGAGATTTCGTCAAGCATGGCCGTCACGTTGGCAAGCTCGGTATCCCGCACACACCCGGTATCAAGCGCGAATGATGATAGCCCGGCCAGGCGCGCGGCCTCTCTGCCGCCGATCTCGTCCTGCGTCATTTCCCCGCACCATGCCGCCACGCGAATCCCCTGTTGCGCCTGCCCGATTGCCTCGTTGCCCCACCATATCGTCTTGCCGCCCTTCTCCGGCGCGGCTACAACCGTCACCCGGCCCCTGCGCGCGCCGCCCAGCAGCCTGTTCAGCCCATCGGCAACGAAGGGCACGCCAATAACTCCAGGACCGCCCGCGACCGTCCGCCCGCGCGCCTCTGTCCACATCGTCGCCCGAGTGCGGCAAGCGTCGGACCAGGATACCGTGCGCCGGTCTATCGCCAGCCCCATCAAGCGGCTTTCGGCGTGCGCTCGTATGGCTTCAATCTCGGCGTGCGGGTCGTCGGCCTGCGCTTCCAGTTCGGCGGCGATCTGCTTCATTTCGCGCCGAAGCTCCGAGAGCTTCAAGAGCTTGGCATAGGTCGGTATGGCGGTCAGGTTCTGCCCGCGCTCGAAAACCTCCCGGCAATAGGCGTCGGCGTTCTCGAAGCCGCGTTCGTGTAGCGCCGCCGCAAGGGTATGCTCGTCAAGCTGATGCTTCCCGCCGTGTACGATTTCGCGTGCGACCAGGAAGGCGTGGCGGTTGCGCGGGTCTGCGAACGTTGCCGCCGTGACTCCGGCCTGCTCTACGGCGAACAGGG
>DATLAN010000181.1:0-15864 GCA_035527455.1 Thermoguttaceae bacterium | reverse complement strand
TCCGGCCAACGCCAAGGAACTCGGCGACTTCCGCGATCCGATCTTCACGCACCAGGCCCTCTACTTCTCTCGGCCCGTCAACCAGCAGGTCGGTTACCGGCCGGTCGGCACGGGTCACGAGGGAATCGTGGCCTGGGACCTCACCCAGCCGCCGGAAATCACCACCCGGCAAGACTCGCAAGGCAAGAAGTGGACGGTCACGAACTTCAAGGAGCTTTGGTCTCTGAGAAGCGAGTTGAAGGTCCACCTCAAAGCGGGCGGGCGTCTTTACGGCGGTGCCGAGGGCGTCGTCGCGGCGGTGGAGCTGCCCGACCCCGACGGGCCGCCGAAGACCTCCTGGAAAGCCGAAGTGGACGGCACGCCCGCCCGGATGCTGGCCGCCGATGACAAGCTGTTCGTGATCACTCGAGAAGGAGCCGTCTACGCGTTCGGGCCGGAAAAGGTCCAACGCAGGATTCACGAGATCAGGCTCCCGACCCCGGTACCGGGCACGGGCGATCCGGTGCGGATGGCTGCCGCCGCCTTGAAGTGCACTGAAGCGAACGAAGGCTACTGCCTGGTGTTGGGTGCGGGAGCCGAGACGCTGGTGGAAGGCTTGATCGACCAATCGAGATTCCACGTCATCGTCGTGGAACCGGACGCCGAAAAGGCGGCCGAACTCCGCCGGACGCTCGACGAAGCGGGCCTTTACGGGCAGCGCGTCGCCGTGTTGCCGGGCGATTTGCCGTCGCTGCGGTTGCCGCCGTACTTCGCCGACTTGATCATTTCAGAAGCGCCCCCCGGCGACGAGAAGCTCGTAAAGAACCTCTTCGGTCTGCTTCGCCCTTATGGTGGCGTGGCCTGTCTGGGGATCTCGGAAAGCGGGCGGGACGAGTTGGCCGGACTGATCGAGTCAGCCAGGCTGCCCGGCGCGAAGGTGGATCGAACGGACGACTTCGTTCTTCTTACGCGCGAAGGCGCCCTATCCGGCTCGGCCGACTGGACCCACGAAGACGCCGACGCCGGCAGTAGCCTCGTTTCACGCGACGGGTTGGTCAAGCCGCCGTTCGGCATGTTGTGGTTCGGCGGGTCGATCGACATGGTCTTTCCCGAATGGGACTACACGCACAGCCACCCGGCGACCGCTCTGGTCGCGGGCGGGCGGATCTTCTTCCAGGTCTTGCCGTACCTGCACGCCCGGGATATCTACACCGGCCGCCACCTGTGGACGGTGACGATGCCCGGGGCCGTGGCCAACTCGCGCCGCAACGTCCCCTACGCGGCGGCGGAAGACTCCGTCTATTTCCTTTCCGGCCGGACGTGCTACCGCGTCGACGCGGCGACCGGCTCCACGCTGGCGAAGTTCGACTGCCCCACCGAGTCGGAAGCGGACGGGTGGCGCGAGGTCCGCGTCTGGAACGACCGGCTGATCGCGACGGCCGGAAACGTCCTGGTGTGCCTGGACCGGCAAAACGGCGAAACGAAGTGGGAATACCGCGCCCAAGACATGCTGGGGGCGTTTGCCGTGGGCGATGAGCAAGTGTTCTGTGCCGACGTCTCGATGCCCAGCCGCCGGGATGATCAAACGCAACTGGAAGGCCGACTCATGGCCCTGGATGCCCAAAGCGGCAAGAACCTGTGGCACACGGAAGTGAAGCTGACCGCGGCGAAACAACCTCCGTTGCGACTGGTCTACTGCGACGCCAACGACGTGTTGCTGACCGTGTACGGATCGATCAGCGCCTGCGCCGGCAAGGACGGCAGCTCGCTCTGGAGCGGCAAGAACGTCGAGGGCGGCTATCAGCCCATCCTGCATCGCGAGCGGTTGATCACCCAGGTCGGGGAAGTCCTCGATCCGCTGACCGGCGCCCCATTGCCGCGGCTTTGGGACATCCAGAAGCGCGGCTGCACCCGGATCATCGGCGGCGAACACCAGGTGAACATCCGCCACGGCCAGGCGTCGTATCTCGATTTCGCCTCCGGCCGCCAGACGTTTTTCCGCGGCGTGCGCGTCGGCTGCACGAACAGCCTGATCCCGGCCGGCGGCCTGATCAACGCCCCCGATTTCTCGCACGGCTGCGCGTGCAATTACCCGGTCTTCGCGTCCTGCGCCCTGATGCCCGTGCCGCAGACGGATGAGTGAATTCCAGCAAGGCGGTTTGGCAGGGCCGCAGCCAAAGTAGCCGTCTCGCTCCGCGAGACGTGGCTTCATCTTGCGGAGCAAGATGGCTACAAACATGCGCAAAAGTTGCGACGTAAGACCCTAAGGCGAAGCATCCTTCGTGGCGGCCCATTGCTTTTCCATGGCTAGTTTCATCGCTTGTTCGGCCTCCGCGGTGCGGCCGGCCTTCTGATAGATGATACTCATGGAAATGTAGCTGAACGGATCGTCCGGCTCCAATTCGCAAACCCGTTGGGCGTGTTCGACCGCGTCGTCGTGGCGGTCCAGCTTCCCGTAGAAGACACCCAGCCCGGAGTGCCCCAGGGCGAAGTCGGGATGCGCTTCGATCAGCTCCTCCAATTTGCCGACCGCCGATTCCAACTTGCCGGCTTCCTTCAATTCGATGGCCTCATCATACAATTCGTCCGGGCCTGGCATATCAACCTCTTTTCCGTGACGAAAGTGGGGAAAACATGGTGATGGTGGCACGCCCTGAGGAACGAAGGGCGTGATCTAGCGGCTTTTCCACGCCCTTCGTTCCTCAGGGCGTGCCACCCCATTGAACAAGTTTTGTTTCTGCGCGGGCCCCTAAGCGAAGTTTACACGCCTCGGCCACCCTCGACCAGGGGACGGGGTGGGAGGATGAATGATGAATTAGGAATGAGGAACGAGGGATTAGGAATGAGGAGTTCACCATGAAGCGGGGAGAGCGGCAGATGAATTGTTGCACGAGGCCTTGCAGCCCGTTTTGCGGGTGTTGACTGGTAAAGCTGGGAAGACCGTCACGATTGGAAGAATCCGTGTTTACGGCTTCGGCTCGACCGACCGATAAACGCTCCAGGTACGCCCACTCCTTTTTCAGCAGACCCCCAATGAGGCGGCTCCTGTGAGTATCCACCCCTCGGCCGTGGTTAGTCCTGCGGCGTGCATCGACCCGGACGTGCATATCGGTCCCTTCTGCTTCGTCGAGCCGAATACCACGATCGGCCGAGGGTGCATCCTGGAAAGTCACGTGGTCGTCAAGAGTGGAACCACGCTGGGTACCGACAACCATGTCTTCGAAGGGACCATCCTGGGCGGACTCCCGCAACACGTCCGGATGCCCGAAAACCCCGGAACGGTACGCATCGGTTCGGGAAACACGATCCGCGAGAACGTGACCGTCCACCGGGCCCTCGAATCGGAGGGGGTCACACGGATCGGCGACCACAACCTGCTAATGATCAACGCCCACGTCGCCCACGACTGTCGCCTCGGGGACCACACGATCATCACCAACAACGTGATGTTGGCCGGGCACGTGAGCGTCGAGGATCGGGCCTATCTGTCCGGAGCGGCGGCCGCACACCAGTTCTGCCGCATCGGAACGCTGGCGATGGTCGGCGGCCAGGCCCACCTGGTCAAGGACGTGCCCCCGTTCGTCACCGTCGACGGACTCAGCAGCCTGGTGGTCGGACTGAATCACGTCGGCCTGCGCCGGGCGGGATTCGACCTGCAAGCGATCCGGCAACTGAAGGCCGCCTATCGGGTGATCTATCGCAGCGGCTTGTCGTGGGCTGAGATCATCGAGCGACTTCAGGCAGAGTTTTCCCGCGGCCCGGCCGCCGCCTTCGGCCACTTCATTTCGGCAACGACTCGCGGGATTACGCCCGCCCGTCGCCTGCCGCCCGGCGCGACGCTGAAGATTCGAGACGATACCAGGTGCGAGTCGGACGTCCGCACGAAGGCGGGCTAAACGTTCTCCACCGCAGCCGGACCGGCGGCGTTGCCGTCGGCGGAAATCGCTTCCAGCGGCGCCGAAATCGGACGGTCGAGAAAACTGGAAAGTTGCCGGGCACGCACCGGGTGCTGCAGCGCGCGGACCGCCTTGGTCTCGATCTGGCGTACCCGTTCGCGGGTCACCGAAAAGATCTTGCCGACCTCTTCCAGCGTATAGGCGTACCCGTCGGCCAGGCCGTATCGCAGCCGGATGATCTCCCGCTCGCGATAATCCAGGGCCTCCAGCACGTCGGCGATCCGCGACTTCAGCAGGTCGTAGTTCATGTCGTACAGCGGATCGTCTTCGCGGTAGTCCTCCAAGAACTCGCCGAAGTAGCTGTCGTCGTGCTCGCCGATCGGCTGATCGAGCGAGAGGGGTTGTCGGGTGATCCGCAACACGCAGTGGGTCTCGTCGACCGACAGTCCGGCGGCCCGGGCGGTGTCCTCCACCGACGGCTCGACCCCGTTCTGCTGGAACAGTTCCCGCGTGACGTTGCGGACCCGGCTCATCGTCTCGATCATGTGGACCGGCACGCGGATCGTCCGGCTCTGATCGGCGATGGCGCGGGTGATGGCCTGGCGAATCCACCAGGTGGCGTAGGTGGAGAACTTGTAGCCCCGTTTGTACTCGAACTTGTCCACGGCGCGCATCAAGCCGGTGTTGCCTTCCTGGATCAGGTCGAGGAAGCTGAGGCCCCGGTTTCGATAACGTTTGGCGATCGAGACGACCAGCCGGAGGTTTCCGGCCGAGAGGCCCCGCTTGGCCGCTTCGTAATCTCTCAGCAAGGTCGTGGTCCGGGCAATCCGGCGGCGAAGCGTGGCGGGACTCTCCAGGGTGGCTCGCATCAGGTAACACAGTTCCCTGCGAAGTTCGGCACGCTCGAACCCCACGTCGCCCAGAACGCGCAGCTCGGCCAATCGAAGCGTGATTTCACTCATCCGGCGGCAGATCTGCCTGAGCTTCGTGAAAACCGGTTGCAGGCGTTGGGTGCGCAGCCTGAGTTCCTCGATCAGGCACACCGCCTTGCTCCGCCGTACCACCAACCGGCGCCAGGCGGCGCGACGTTCCTTCTTCGGCCGGTGCTTGCAGATGGCCACGGCAAAATCGTGCCGGTTACACGCCGCCAGATGCTTCAACGTCGCGAGGTTGGGAACCAGCACTTTCAGCAACCGCCGTTTCTCCTGGACGTTGATCACCGACACCTCGATCGTTCGATCCAACCGGAGTTCGCCGTCGCGGATGCTCTCCAACAGCCCGATCGCTGCGTGCAAAACGTAATCGGTAGCCAACATGCAGTGGCGGAAACGCTTGCGAGAGCGTTCGATCTGCCGGGCGGCGGAAATCTCCTCCTGGCGAGTGAGCAACGGAATCTCGCCCATTTGCATGAGGTAGATCCGCACCGGATCGTCGATTTGATCGTCACCGCCGGTCTGTTCGACGTCGTACACGCCGTCTTGATCGTCCGCGTCATCGAACTCGTTCGTTTCGTCGGCTGCCGGGACATCGTGGTCGGTCGGATGCGCGGCGGGGGAAGCTTCGCCATTGCGGCGTGTTCTTGAAACTGCCCCTCGTGAGGAGGGGTTGCGGACGGCGGTCTTGCGGCGAGGGGACTTCATGCTGGTTTTCGGCAAGGTGCAATCCTCAGAAGTGCTAGGGCGTAGGGGAAGGTCTGACCAGTGGACCGAACGGACGGGTCGGTAAAATTTGCATTTTGGATGCCAAAACGGGGGGACAACGTGTGTGATGACATAAGCCCTTTATAGAAAAGAGCTTGTGTCACCTCGTGACCGGCAAGTTTCTCGGGCAGGACAACGCAGGTTGGCTTGGCACAACGTCGGGCCACCCTCCATGTCGCGTTCGCGAATCATCCGCCCCTGAAAAACCGCTATGCTGGGACCCGAAATTGTGCCTGACTATATCCCCATTTTTTACCAAGTCTTCTTCGTTTGCCGCGCATGCAGCAAATTGCACCTATTTGTTAAACATAGCAAACTCGCCAAAACGGTCAATGGGTTAGAAGGGAAAGATAGAATGAATTGTGAAGGCGGGCATACTGCGTCGGATAGAAGGAAGCCCCTTGATAGACCGGGTGCCCAGCCAACTCGGGTTTGACACCGGCCGACGATTCCCCGTACGATACGCCCTTGGCTCGCAGGGACGTTGCCCCTTTTTCAGGATGCCAGCTCGGGGGGAGTCGAGGGATGCTTGACGGAAAGTCGGTTCTGGTCACCGGAGGCACCGGCTCGTTCGGCCGAGAATTCGTCGAGATCGTGCTTCGCCGGTATCGCCCTCGCCGGCTGATCGTCTTCAGCCGCGACGAGTTGAAGCAGCAGGAGATGTCCCGCCGGTTCGATCCGAAGGTCCACCGGGCGATGCGCTATTTCCTCGGCGACGTGCGGGATCGCGGGCGGCTGGACAGGGCCTTCGACGGCGTGGACGTGGTCGTCCACGCGGCGGCGCTGAAACAGGTTCCCAGTTGCGAGTACAACCCGCTGGAAGCCGTCAAGACCAACGTCCTGGGGGCGGCCAACGTGATCGATGCGGCCTTGGACCGCGGCGTCGAGCGGGTCATCGCCCTGAGCACCGACAAGGCGGCCAATCCGATCAACCTCTACGGCGCGACCAAGCTCTGCGCCGACAAGCTGTTCGTCGGCGCCAACAACTACTGCGGCGAGCACCCCACGCGGTTCGCCGTCGTGCGATACGGGAACGTGGTGGGCAGCCGGGGTAGCGTGGTCCCCTTCTTCCTCGAGATGCGCCGGCGTGGCGTGCTGCCGATCACCGACCCGCGGATGACCCGCTTCTGGATCACGCTGCAACAAGGCGTCGAGTTCGTGCTGGCCAGTCTTCGGCGGATGCGCGGCGGCGAGATCTTCGTGCCCAAGATCCCCAGCATGAACATCGTGGATCTGGCCCGAGCGGTCGCGCCGAACTGCCGCACCGAAACCGTGGGCATCCGGCCGGGGGAAAAACTGCACGAGACGATGATCTCCGAAGACGACGCCCGGCATACGCTCGAGTACGACGATTACTTCGCCGTCCTTCCCAATCCCGACACGCTGATGTTCCACCGTCAGGCCGATCCGGAAGGCGGCCGGCCCTGTGCCGACGCCTTCCAATACGCAAGCGACACCAACAGCGACTGGTTGTCGGCCCAGCGGTTGCGCGAGATGCTCGGGTTGTTGGAATCGAAAGAGGCTGCGTAGGGTCCGCGCGGAAATAACCTGTACATTTTTCGAAGAGGGTGGCACGCCCTGAGGAACGAAGGGCGTGGAAAATCTGTCAAACCACGCCCTTCGTTCCTCAGGGCGTGCCACCCAAACGACAGATCAGGAATTGCAAATTGACAATTGCAAACTGCAAATTGCAGATTGAAGAAGAGGCCGCTCGGAAAATCCCGTACGGGCGCCAAACGGTTTCCGAAGAGGATATCCAGGCGGTGGTCGACGTGCTGCGCGGCGACTGGCTGACCACCGGGCCGACGGTCGAGCGTTTCGAGAGGGCTTTCGCTCGATACACCCGGGCCGCCGAGGCCGTGGCCGTCAGCAGCGGCACGGCGGCGCTGCACGCGGCCATGTTCGCCATCGGAATCGGCCCCGGCGACGAAGTGATCGTGCCGGCGATGACCTTCGCGGCCACGGCCAACTGCGTCGTGTTCCAGGGAGCCACGCCCCTCTTCGCCGACGTCGATCCGCACACCCTGCTGCTTGGGCCGGCTCAGGCCGAAGCACGGATCACGCCGCGAACCCGGGCGATCGCGGCGGTCGACTACGCCGGCCAGCCGTGCGACTACGCGGCGCTTCGCACGCTGGCGATCGAGCACGGCCTGGCGCTGGTGTCCGACGCCTCGCATTCCCTCGGTGCCTGCGACGGTGGCTCGCCGGTCGGCTCGCTGGCCGATCTGAGCACGTTCAGCCTGCACGCGGTCAAGCCGATCACCACGGGCGAAGGCGGCATGGTCACCACGAACGACCCCGTGCTGGCCGAGCGGATGCGGCGGTTCCGCAACCACGGCTTCACGGCCGACCACCGTCAGCGGGCACGGGCCGGCTCGTGGTTCTACGAAATGACCGAGCTGGGATACAACTACCGATTGACCGATTTCCAGTGTGCCTTGGGCTTGAGCCAGTTGCCCCAACTCGACGCCCGGATCGCGCGACGCCGGGAAATCGCCGCCCGATACGATCGGGCCTTCGCCCAACTGCCCGGCGTGGAACCGCTGGGCCTTCGCCAAGGCGCGTCGCACGGCCGGCATCTGTACGTGGTTCGATTGGATCGCGACGCGCTGGGCGTAGATCGGGACCGGGTTTTCCAGCGGATGCGCCGGGCGGGAATCGGCGTGGGCGTGCATTACATTCCCGTCCACCTGCACCCGTTCTACCGCCGGCGCTTCGCGACGGCCGAAGGCGACTGCCCGGTCGCGGAGGCCGCCTACGACGAAATCCTCTCGCTGCCCATCTTCCCGGCCCTGACCGATCGGGACGTCGATTGGGTCATCGCATGTCTGTCAGCCGCTTGCGGCCTCGCAACACGAAAACCCTCGAACCCATGAACGTCGTCGCCGTCATCCAGGCCCGCATGGGAAGCACCCGACTGCCCGGCAAAGTCCTGGCAGAGATCGGCGGCCGGTCGATGTTGGCCCAAGTGTGCCGTCGGGTCGCTCGGGCGGCGACGGTCGATCGGCTCGTCGTCGCCACCACGGTTCGACCCGAGGATGAGGCCGTGGTGGCCGAGTGCGACCGGCTCGGCGCGGCCTGTTTCCGCGGCAGCGAACACGACGTGCTCGATCGCTACTGCCGGGCGGCCCGGGCGTATGAAGCCGACGCGATCGTTCGCATCACGGCCGACTGTCCGCTGATCGATCCGGACGTGATCGACCTGGTCGTTCGTGCCTTCCTCGAAGAGCGGCCGGATTACGCCGCCAATACGCTGCGCCGGACCTGGCCGCGGGGCCTGGACACGGAGGTGACGAACTCGGCCGCGCTGGCCCGGGCGGACCGCGAGGCGACCGAGCCGTATCAGCGCGTCCACGTCACGCCCTATCTCTACCAGCATCCCGACCGGTTCCGACTCCTGGCGGTAAGTGGGGCACGATTCCATCGTGCCAGGCACGTTGAAAACGTGCCCCACGTTGACGTGCCCCACAGTGAAGACTTCAGCCGGCATCGTTGGACGGTGGACCTCCCGGCGGATCTCGATTTCGTCCGGGGGATCTATCGGCGGTTCGACGGGGATACCTTCTCCTGGGAAGAAGTATTGCAGTTGCTCGCTCGCGAACCGGCGCTGGCCGACGTCAACGGGCACGTCCGCCAGAAGCATCTCGTGGAGGGATGACCGTGGCCGCAACGCTGCTGGTTCGTGCCGACGCGGGAACCCGAATGGGCACCGGCCACGTCATGCGATGCCTGGCGCTGGCCGACGCTTGGCAAGCCGCCGGACGACGGACGCTCTTCGCCACCCACTGCCCGACGGAATTCCGCGAGTGGATCCGCTCGTCCGGAGCCGAGCCGGTGTCGCTCGAGCGGCCGCATCCCGACCCGGCGGACCTGCACGCCACGCTCGCGCTGTTGTCCGAGGCCCGATCGGAAGCCGCGGACGCCGGGCCGCCCTGGGTCGTGCTCGACGGCTACCACTTCGACGAGACGTACCAGCGCTCGATCCGCGATGCGGGCAGCCGGTTGTTGGTGATCGACGACCCGGCGCGACTCGAACGCTTCCACGCCGACGTCGTCTTGAATCAGAACCCCCACGCTCAACGGCTCGACTACTCGTGCGATCCGGCCACGTTGCTGCTGCTGGGACCTCGCTACGTGTTGTTGCGGCCGGAGTTCCATCGGTGGCGAGATTTTCGGCGAGAACCGCCGGAGGTCGCGCGAAAGGTGTTGATCACCGCCGGCGGGTCCGACCCGGACAACGTCACCCGCACGTTGATCGCGGCGGTGAAGCGACTCGACGTTCCGCGGTACGAAACCAAGGTCGTCGTCGGGGCGGCCAATCCGCATTTCGCCGCGCTAGAGCGGGAACTCCTTTCGCCGCCGGAGACGCCTCGCGCGGGAAACATCGAGATTCTAAGGAGCGTGCCCGACATGGCCGCGTTGATGGCCTGGGCCGACGTGGCGCTGAGCGCCGCGGGAACCACTTGCTGGGAAATGGCGTGGATGCAACTGCCGGCCGCGGTGGTCGCCCTGGCCGACAACCAGATGCCGATCGCCGAGCACGCGGCCGAGGCGGGCACGGCGATTAACCTTGGCCGAGCTGAAGAACTCACCGCGCAGCAGATCGCCGAGGCGCTTTCGGCGCTCTGCCGCGACCGGAATCGACGCGCCGGTCAAAGCGAGGCCGGCCGCCGGCTGATCGACGGCCGCGGAGCCCGGCGCGCCGTGGCCCTGATGGACTCGCTGGACCACCCGGTGCCGGCCGAGGAGATGCAGCTCCGCCTCGCTGTCGCTGAGGACGTGCGGCCGCTCTGGCGTTTGGCGAATGACCCGGCGGTCCGCGGCCGATCGCTTTCGCCCGAGCCGATCCCGCTGGACGAGCACGTGGCCTGGTTCCGGCGGAAGCTGGCCGATCCGGCGACCCGCATCTGGGTGCTCGATTATCAGGGGCTGATCGTGGCGGTGATCCGCTACGATCGCACCGAGGCGGACGCGGCGGAAATCAGCTTCCACGTGGCCTCCGCGTTTCGCCGGCGGGGACTCGGCACGTGGCTGCTGGGCCAGACGCGTCGGCCGGCCGGCGACGAACTGGGCGTCGACCGCGTTCGGGGGATCGTCCGCGAGGAGAATGTTGCTTCGATAAGGACCTTCGAGCGAGCCGGCTTCACGCGGGTGGATTCCAGGATAGTCCGCGGTCGCCCTTGCCACCTCTTCGAGCGAGCGACACGATGAGCGGGAAATCGCTGCAAATCGCCGGCAGACGGATCGGGCCCGACGAGCCGCCCTATGTCGTGGCCGAGATGTCGGCCAATCACCGCGGCGATTTTCAGCAGGCGGTCAAGATCCTCGAGGCGGCCGCCGATGCAGGGGCCGACGCCGTCAAGCTCCAGACCTACACGCCCGACGCCTTGACGATCGATTGCGACCGCCCGTGCTTCCGCATCGAGGGGACAATTTGGTCGGGCCGCACGTTGTACGATCTCTACAGGGAAGCCGCCATGCCCCGGGCGTGGCAGCCGAAGTTGAAGCGGATCGCCGACGGACTGGGCCTGGCGCTGTTCTCCACGCCGTTCGATTCTGGCTCCGTCGATTTTCTCGAGCAGATGCAGGTGCCGGCCTATAAAATCGCTTCATTCGAGCTGGTCGACTTGCCGCTGCTGCGACGGGTCGCGGCGACCGGCAAGCCGGTGATTCTCTCGACCGGGATGGCGACGCTGGGGGAGATCGACGAGGCGATCGGCTCGCTTCGTGAGGCCGGCGGATCGGAGTTGGCCTTGCTGAAGTGTACCAGCGCGTATCCCGCATCGCCGGAGGAGATGAACCTGCGAACCATCGCCCACCTGGCCGATACGTTCGACGTGGTGGCGGGACTATCGGACCATACGCTCGAGCCGGCCGTACCGGTGGCCGCGGTGGCTGCCGGGGCGTCCATCCTCGAGAAGCACCTGACCATGAGCCGGGCGGATGGCGGTCCGGACGGCCGGTTCTCGCTCGAACCGGCCGAGTTCAAGCAGATGGTCCAGGCCGTTCGTATCGCCCGTGCGGCGCTGGGCGGCGTGCATTACGGCCCCAGCGAGCAGGAAACCGACCTTCGACGCCTGCGGCGGTCGCTGTTCGTGGTGGAGGACATCAAGGCGGGAGAAGAATTCACGGCCGAGAACGTCCGTTCGATCCGGCCGGGCGACGGCCTGCACCCGCGTTTTCTGGAGCAGATCCTCGGCCGGCCGGCCCGCGCGGACGTCGCCCGAGGAACTCCCCTTCACTGGCGCCACGTCGAGTAGCACAAAGCCGCGACCGCCGGTCGGGCCCTCTTCCCCGCCGGTCGCGCCCTCTTCCCCGCCGGTCGCGCCCTCATCCCCGCCGGTCGCGCCCTGTTTCCCGCCCGTCGCGCCCTCTTCGCGGCCGCTCGCGCCCTCGGGGAGTCCATTGATACCCCTCGACGGATGGGGGTTTCACACGGAATTCCCCGAATTCTTGCGAATCCGGGTAGTGTCCTAATTTTGTGTTGCCGGTCCGGTTGGCGGGGCCATGGCCTCCAAGAGTTGCCGGACGCTCCAAGGCCGATCTGCCAGCCCGGCAGCTACGGCCGGCGTCGTCTTGATTAGCGTCTCAGGCTTGTTGCCCGGCAAGAGTTGGAAGGGTATGGACGATCCGTAGACTTTCTCAAGAAATAACAAAGGCCCCATGACTAAATAGCCATGAGGCCTTTGTTGTTCGGCAGGGTGGCCGAGTGGCAAGGCGGCCGACTTATAATCGATTGTCCGGGTAGCCCGTCAAAGCATCACCCCGGCGCGGGTTCGACCCCCGCCCCTGCCGTCTTGTCGCTATCCGTTACGGTTGGTCCAGGATCTTCTGTAGTATCGCGCGATTCTGATCCGCCCCCCGTCGCCGTTCCATTGTTCCTATCGACACTATGCGCGGAATCGTCTTGACCGGCTTGCAGCGTTTGTTCGCCAGCCGTTCGATTGTCCGCATCTGCCGTTTGCGGTACTTTTCCAGTCTCTCGATGGCCCGCCTCATTAGTATCTCCTGATTCTGAAAGTGCCTCTGGGATTAGTCGTATCACCGTTTCTTCTTGCTCGATAGCCGTTTCGGCTATTGGATGGAAGAAATTGGCGAGATCGAATTCAAGCTTAGTCGGCGCCCGAACGTTCTCAAATAGTTGCGTGGCTTCGCTTCTGTCAATTACAAAGCTGTGGGACGGGTAACCGGCGATTAACCTCTCAATTGTATCGTCTTTTACGTTAGTCGTCCGGATTCGCTGGCCGTATTCAAGGGCGATCATGTTTGCACGAACATTATCAGCAAGCCGCAATGGATCAAACTGCCCGTAGATCGGGCTGAAAGCGCCGACGGCCATCTGGGCAGCAACGTCGGCCGCCATTCTCGTGCTGATCTGGAGGCCACTCCGAAAACGCAGCGTCAAGAAGTAGTCCTCAAATGCAGCGAAGAATTCCCTGCGAAGAGTATCCAGCGATTGGATGGGCGTCAATCCGGAAATATACTCCCCTAGTTCCCCCGGCCTTTGCACTTGGATATCAAGGGGACCCAATTCGGCGGTATCCGACATGATAATCTGGTTCGCACCCAGAGCCATGAGTGTACCCGCGCTCTTGCAGGCTGAATCGACAAAGAGCACGAAGGTGTCGTAGTTCCTTTGCAGGCAACGAACTATCTGGTAGGCCACGTCGGCCGAGCCGCCCAGCGTTGACAGCAGTAGCAGGACGTTGTCTCGCCTTTGTCCGGTTCTGATGGCATCGTTAAGCCGTCGCTCCGACTGGATGGCTACCGGGCCAGCAAATACGATGATGTCAGCCTGATACGAATCAGCGATCTTCTGAAAGACCTCCTGGGCCTTAGCGATTTCATCAGACATGATGTCAACCAAGCAAGCGCACAAAGAAAGCCGCGACCAAAGGACATGCGGCTGAGTAGCTCCGTTCGACCTGACATCCCTGACCTCCGTGCCTCGGGAACCCGCATTATACATGCTGTATCTATAAAATCAAGGGGTCCGCTAGGCCATATTGTGGGGTATTGCAAAAACCCACTATACGGGGGGGGCGAAGAGCAACACGCTCTTGGGACACTACCCGAATCCGGCTACAAATCGATGCCGACTGCAAGGTGGCTGAAGAGTTACTTTTTTGTCTTTTTTCCGTCCGTTGGGGCGAAATCGCTTGCAAAGGCCCGCATTTCCGCTAGAATCATCAGTATTACTGCATCGTAATACGTAACACCACCAGCCCACAACGATGGAGGCAGCGTCCATGAACGGGTCGAAATTGCAGTGGCCGCGCGGCGTCTGTGCGCGCATTCTCTTGTGCGGAGGTCTTGCGGCGGCCATGATTTTCGGCCCGGCTGCGATCACCGACGCCCAGAACTGGGAACAGGACGTCGACTTCATCCGGCACGACGTTTACCAGGCCGTCAACTCGAATGGCACCGGCGCCTACGCCGGCGGCTTCCCCTTCAGGCTCCGAGGAGTCGTTCTCAACAACACCGAAGACTGGCTGGACCCGACGGCCGCCTACGACCCCGGCTTGCACTTGTTCGAGTTGGGCGGCCAGGCCGAGTTCTACGTCCAGGCGGTGGATTTGGCCGGCGACACGTGGGACGACGGGGATTTCGGCGGCACCGCCTGCTGGATCGGGCAGAACTACGGCAACCATGTTATGCACCAGGAGCCGGTGTTCAGTTATACCGACGCCCAATGGTACGCCGAGTTGGATCGGCTGCAACTCTGGTACGAGGGCAGCACCGCGTGGCCGCTGGTCCGCGCCGGCAACCTGGTCGAGATTCGCGTCCGCGCGGGTTTGTATTACTCCGGAAAGATGAACGTGAACGAGCGGCACCTGAAGGACCCGATCTACGATTTCGAGGTCGTCATTCTGGACGAGGATTACGGCCTGCCGACGCCGACGCCGCTCGCGCTGGAGGTCCTCAAGAACGCCGCCGACGCGGCGATCTTCGATCCCACCCGAGCCTCCGGCGGGGAGCACTATCAGTCGACCTTGCTGGAGATCTGCAACGTCAGGTTTCTGGAGGATACGCCCTGGGCAAGCAATACCGATCTGACGTTGATCGACGCCACCGGCCGGACACTGGGCATCCATTTGGGGCTGAACGAGAGTTTCGACCTCGAGCCCACGCCCGAGGGTTACTTCCACGTCGTCGGCATCCTGGACCAGCTATCCCCCGGCGGCACCGGCGACTACCGGCTGCTGGCCATGCAAGCCGCCGACTTCTCGCCGGTCCCGGAACCGGGGAGTGTCGCGCTCTTGGCCGCGGGCGCAGTTACGTTTTGGATTGGCGCCCGGCAACGTCGCCGCCGCAAGGCACGAACAGGAACGCACGATGCGAAAAAACAACGGTTTCACGTTGGTTGAATTGCTGGTGGTCATTGCGATCATCGGGAGTCTGCTCGGGTTGCTCGTGCCGGCCGTGCAGGGGGCGCGGGAGTCGGCCCGGCGCTCACGGTGCGCCAACAACCTCAGGGAAATCGGTACGGCGCTGCACGCCTTCCAAACCACCCGAGGCACGTTTCCGCCGGGCAACTACGCCAAGACGGCCGGCGTTTGTCCGGGCAGCCGGCGGCCGGGAGTCGACTCGCCCTCCGAGGACCGCGCCAACTGGATGATTCTGATCCTCCCGCACCTGGGCCTGGAGAGCTTGTACAGGGCGTACGACCAGAACACGTACAACGAAGCGCCCGAAAACCGAGAGGTGCGAGAGACCTCGATCGGCGCGTACACCTGCCCCGGCGACACGGCCGACGACGAGTTGACGATACCCGCTTTCGGTCCGGCGTCTCAGTACGGCCTGGGCGTGCCGTACATGCCCGGCTCGTATCGCGGCGTATCCGGCCGCAGCGACGGCCGGGTGTTCCTGGATTGGGCACAGGACGTCGACTATCCTCGTCGCTGGCGGGGCCCGTTGCACACGGTCGGCGTGCTCGGGCTGACCGCCGAGAGCACCGACGACGTCACCGACGGCCTGGCCAACACGTTTCTGGTCGGCGAGTCCACGACCGAAACCGGCCGCGACTATCGCACGCTCTGGGCCTATTCGTATGCGTTCTACAGCCTTTCGTCGACCACCGCCCAAGCGCGAACGTTGTACGGCGACTACGATCGCTGTCGGTCCGAAGAGGGCCCGGGCTACAGTCTGCCGTGTCGGCGCGGATGGGGGAGCCCTCACGGCGGCGGGCTGAATTTCCTCTTGTGCGACGGGACGGTCCGGTTCATCGACGAGGCCATCGACATGGACCTGTTCGCCGACCTGGGGACCATCGCCGGTGGAGAGCCCGG
>DATLAN010000180.1:0-3730 GCA_035527455.1 Thermoguttaceae bacterium | reverse complement strand
CTCTTCGCGAAAATCCTCGGGTACGCCCAGATCGGTGAACGACTGGTACATGATTTCGCTGATCACCACGTCGGCCGCCAGCAAGCAGCGAGGTTCGAGCCGCTCGAACTGCCGCCGGCCGGACGTGATCCGCCGAGATGGCTTTGTTATCCCACCGCTAAACAATACCCGGGAAGCGCGCATCGCGAGCCCTTTGCCAAAAATTGATTTGTTCCGTTTGTTCCGCTGAGTAACGTGCAAGAGAAGAGCGAAGGTCACCAGCGGAATCGAGACCGGTTTAGTTTGACTGTAACAGAAGTAAGACTTCGCGTCAATGAATTGGCAATTTTTGGCCCCGCCTTTTGGGGGGCCTTATGGCGACGTAACGCGGCGCCGTGTTTCGCGCCCGGTGTCCGGTTCACGGAGAAAGGCGATCGGCCCCCAAACCCTAACGGTTTTTTGGCGGATTTGCGTCAAGTCTGTGATCGTCGGTGTTTCCGCCGCCGCCGCCAGCCAAACGCCGCCAGTCCGCTCGCCCCCACGCCCAACAGCGCCAGCGTGGAGGGCTCGGGTGCGATCGCGAATACCTTGCCCGTGTTGCCGCCGACGATATAGAGCGTTTCGTTCGGGCCGATCACCGGGGCGCTGAGGCCAACGAAGCCGCTGATCTCGGGAGCCAGATCGAGACTCCAACGCAACTGCCCCTCGGGACTCAGCGCTGTGACCAGGCCCTGATCGTTCGAGATGTAGAGGTTTCCGCCGACGTCGATGGTGACGCCTTCCGAGTTGTAGTAGTCGGTCTTGCCCGTGAGGTAGGTCCAGAGCGTCGCGCCGTCGGCCGGATCCAGCGCGTGCAGCAGGCCGGATTCCGGCACCACGTAGACGGTGCCGTCGGGGCCGATCGCCGGAGTGCCGTCGAGGTCCGGCCGCGTCCAGATCGCCTTGCCGGTTGCGTTGTCCAAGGCGACCAGGTTGGAGACGGTGGAAGTCTGCCCGGCGAAAACCGTCCCGTCGTCGCCGATCGCCGGCGAGAGGTATCTCGGGTTGTGGCCATACTCGGTCCGTACCGGATAGCTCCACAGGAGCCGGCCGTCGGGCGCGAGGGCTTTCAAGCCATCGCCGCCGATGTAGATCGTGCCGTCGTCGGCTACCGCCGGGTTGTCATAGTATCCCGCCGAGGCGTACGACCAGTCCACGGCGCCGCTGGAGGAGATCGCTTGTAGCGCCGAGAAATCGACCGCGGCGTATACGTTGCCGTCGCGTCCGACGGCCGGGCCGTTTTGCGTAGGGTTGCTGCCCGGCAGACTGGTGGTCCACACGGCGCCTCCCTCGAAGTTGACCGCCCGCAGCCGGGCCGAGCTGCTCATTCCGTAGGTGTGCCGGATCGTATAGATCTGGTCGTTCTGGTCGGCGGCCAACCAAGGGCCTAAGCTGCTTTCGTCGAAGCGCCAGCGGAACGTGCCGTCGGGATTCAGCGCCACGATCTGGTCGTCGCTGCTGTCGGCCGTGTTCAGCACGATCGTCCCGTCGGGCAGCAAGATCGGCTGGTGGAATCCTTTCTGGAAACCCTGCGCTCCTATCCCTTGCAGGTCGAACGTCCAAAGCACGGTCGGGTCGCCCGCCGGGCCCCGGTTGGGACTGCAATGTTGGTTGGCGTAGCCGCCGCCGTAGTCGGGCCAGGCCGAGTCGGCAAGCTGAGCCCCAACCGGCGCGGCGGTGCCCAGGACGGCCGACGTGCAAAACACGAGCAGCCCTGCCGTCTGCAACTCGTTGCTCCGTGTGGTTGCCCGCTTCTGACGATGGTTGTTCGTGTTCATGGTTTGCCTCTTCCGTTACGGTGGTCGTGTTATCTGCGGAGATACATTCGGCGAACCTCGACCCTGGAAACAGGGACGTGCCGGTGCCTGCGGCGGACATGCGCGCGAACGGACACCCCGGGCCTCGCTCGAAGCAGACCCGCTCACGGTTGCCGGCGGAGTATCTCCACCTTGGAAAACGAGAGAAACCGGTCCACAGCGGGTAGACCGATTAGAGGGCGCAGTCGCGGCAAATGGCGATCCCCTTCGGATAGCCGTTCTCTTGCCGGGTACGCCGCGCTGCCTCCGTTTTAGAGTCTTACGTTGTGACTTTCCGCAAGTTGTGGGGCACGTTTTCAACGTGCCTTTTCGGTTGTGGGCACGTTGCAAACGTGCCCCACAGCCAGGATGCCTCGATGACGCCGAGCCGACAGCCCACAATCATCCAATGTCAAATAGTTTACCACGTTTCCGCACCATGTCAATCCCCGAACAGCCGGCGAATCTTGTGATGCGCGTCTCGAGAGATTATGTTGGGAAAGGGACAGCCCGCACGATGCTCGACCCAAAGGGGATAGCCGGAAGCCGGAGACCATGCCATGCCGCACGTCACGAACCGACGTCAGTGGTTGAAAAGAGCCGCAACGGGCGCCTGCGGCGTCATCTCGCTCCCCTATGGCGTGACCTCCTCGGCGCTGGGAAGATCGGGCGCCGTCGCGCCGAGCAATCGGATCGCCGTGGGCTGCATCGGCTTGGGGACGCGGGGTACCGACCATCTCAGGGCGTTTCTCGCCCAGAGCGACGCGCGGGTCGTGGCCGTTTGCGACGTCTTCGGCAGGCAGCGTGACAAGGCCAGACAGCTCGTCGACGGATACTACGGCGACGGCGGCTGCACCGCCTATAACGACTTCCGCGAGTTGTGCGGCCGGCCGGACGTCGACGCCGTCTGCATTGCTTCGCCGGATCATTGGCACGTGTTGCACTCGCTCGAAGCGGTCCGCAACGGCAAGGACATCTACACGGAAAAGGCCCTGGGGTTGAGCCTCGCCCAAGATAAGGCGCTGCGAGCCGCCTGCGCCCGATACGGCACCGTGTTCCAATGGGGCACCCAGCAGCGCTCCAGCGAGAACTTCCGCTTCGGCTGCGAACTGGTCCGCAACGGACGCATCGGCAAGCTGCACACCATCCTGGTCGGCGTACCCCACGACTTCGCCTTCCCCAATCAGCCCGCCGAACCGGTGCCCGACGATCTGGATTACGAGCTGTGGCTGGGTCCCGCTCCGTGGGCGCCGTACTGTTATCATCGCTGTCGGCCGTGGACCAAGGAAGAGAGTTACAGCGTCTGGTATCACATTTCCGACTACTGTCTGGGAGGCATCGGCGGCTATTGGGGGATCCACCACCTGGATATCGCCCAGTGGGGCCACGGCACGGACCACACCGGCCCGGTCGAAGTGGAAGGCACGGCGACGTTCCCCGACGACGGGCTGGCCGACTGTGCGGTCCGCTGGAACGTCCGGCACACGTACGCCGACGGGGTGACCATGGTTTACACCGACAACCAACAGAACAAGCAAGGGGTCCTGTTCCAGGGGACCGAGGGTTGGGTATTCGTCCGCCGCGGCCAGATCGACGCCGAGCCGAAATCCCTGCTCGGCTCGCAGATCGGCCCCGGCGAAATCCGCCTGCCCAAGAGTCCGGGCCATCAGCGCAACTTCCTCGACTGCGTGAAGACCCGCAGCCGGACGATCTGCGACATCGACGTCGCGGTCCGCAGCGACACGATTTCGCACCTGACCGACATTTGCACCCGACTGGGACGCAAGATACGCTGGGACCCGGCCAAAGAGGAGATCCTCGACGACGCCGAAGCCGGCCGGATGCTCAATCGCGCGATGCGCCAGCCGTGGCGCTTGAACGTTTGAGAAGCAAAGTAGCCATCTTACTCCGCAAGA
>DATLAN010000179.1:0-10916 GCA_035527455.1 Thermoguttaceae bacterium | reverse complement strand
AGCGTTTCTCGGTGCCGCTGGACTTCGCGGATCAGGTCGGCCACGACGTCGGGATGCTGGTCGGCGACGTTGAATTGCTCACTCGGATCGTGCTCGAGATGGTACAGCTCGGGCGGGTCGTGCGCGACCTTTCCGCCGGGGCCGTAGGCCGGCTGCGTGATGAAATGGGCCTTGTACGGGCCCTTGCGGACGGCGAATAACTCGAGATTGCGGTAGAAGAACATCGTCGTCCGGGGGCTCTTGCCCGTGCCGAACAGCGCCGGCGAAAGGTCGACGCCGTCGATGACGCGATCGTTGGGCACGCGATCGTCGGGCACCGGGGCACCGGCCAGTTTCGACGCGGTGACGAACAGGTCGAGCGTGCTGCCCAGATCGGCGACCACGGTGCCGGCGGGGATGCGTCCGGGCCACCAGAAGATGGTCGGCTCGCGCATGCCGCCTTCGTAGGTGCAGCCCTTGCCCTCGCGCAGCAGCCCGGCCGAGCCGCCGTTGAGCTTCATGATCAGCCACGGGCCGTTGTCCGACGTGAAGACGACCATGGTGCGCTCGTCGATCTCCAGTTGCCGCAGCGTATCGAGCACCCGGCCGACCGACCAGTCGAGTTCCTCGACCACGTCGCCGTACAGGCCGCGAAGGCTCGTGTCGGTGAACTCCTTGGACCGGTACAGCGGCACGTGGGGAAAGGTGTGCGGCATGTAGAGGAAGAAGGGCCGGTCCTTGTTCGTGCGGATGAACTCGACCGCTTCGGCCGTGTAGCGGCGCGTCAAGGTGGTCTGATCGGCCGGCACCTCGATGACCTCTTCATTGCGCATCAAGGGCGCCATCTTCGCCTTGTCGTCCCACATCCGCATGTCGTTCGAGTAGGGTATGCCAAAGTACGAATCGAACCCGTTGCTGGTCGGCAGGTATTGGGGAAGATGGCCCAGGTGCCACTTGCCCACGCAGGCGGTCGCGTATCCCTGGGCCTTCAGCGCCTCGGCCAGGGTGATTTCCTCGTCGGGCAGTCCGCCGATCGAATCGGGGAAGAGCACCCGGCGGTTGCCGCACATGCCGCTGCGGATGGGCAGTCGGCCGGTCATCAGTCCGGCCCGGCTGGGCGTGCAAACCGACGCGGCCGCGTAGAACTGCGTCCATTTCTGTCCCTCGGCCGCCATGCGGTCGAGATTGGGCGTGCGGATGGTCGGGTGGCCGAAACAGCCCAGGTCGCCGTAGCCCAAGTCGTCGGCGAAGAGGATCACGACGTTCGGCTTCTGCACGTCGCCGGCCGCCCTGGTCGAGCCGGGGGGAAGCGCCGTCATGGACAGGAGCAAGGCAACACAGCAGAGGATGATTCGTGGCATGATACGCCTTTCCGGGTTCTAGAGTAGGGTGGGCACCGCCCACCAAATCCCAATCCATCCTCTCGATTCGCATTGGTGGGCGGTGCCCACCCTACAAATCTTTTCGGTTGTAGGCACGTTGCAAACGTGCCCCACGTCAGGAAGTCGAGAACTGAAACCGCAAACACCATAACCCATCTCTTCGCCGGCTGCAAGCTGCCGCACGATCGACGCGGCCGGCATCGCCCAACCCATGCCGCGCCCCTTCGCCAAGTCGGGGCACAACGCGATCGAGCAGGTGCCGCTGGTGGTCGAGCCGTAGGGCCCGCACAGAAACAACTTCTCCAATTGGGTGGCACGCCCTGAGGAACGAAGGGCGTGGTTTGGCAGGTTTTCCACGCCCTTCGTTCCTCAGGGCGTGCCACCCTCCAGGGCGTGCCACCCTCCAGGGCGTGCCACCCTCGCTGAAAAATGTACCAGGCTATTTCTGCGCGGGCCCGTAGATTCACATGCCGAGTTCTTCTCTGACTGCGGCGAACGCTTCCATGGCGAACTGCAAATCGTCGTCGCTGTGCGCGGCGGACACCTGCACGCGAATGCGGGCCTCGCCTTGGGGAACCACCGGATAGGAGAAGCCGATCACGTAGATTCCCCGCTCGAGCAAGGCGTCGGCCATGCGGGTGGCCAGCACGGCGTCGCCGAGCATGATCGGGCAGATGGGGTGTTCACCCGGCGTGATCTTGAAGCCCCGGTCCGCCATGCCCCGGCGGAAGAGCCGCGTGTTGGCTTCGAGCTTGTCGCGCAGCTCGGTCGACTCGCTCAACAGATCGAGCGTCTTCATCGACGCGCCCACGATCGGCGGCGCGAGCGTATTGGAGAAGAGGTACGGCCGGCTGCGCTGACGGAGCAGGTCGATGATCTCCTTCCGACCGCTGGTGTATCCTCCGCTGGCCCCGCCCAGGGCCTTGCCCAACGTGCCCGTGACGATGTCGACGCGATCGATCACGCCGTGATACTCGGGCGTGCCGCGGCCGCGACGGCCGACGACGCCGACGGCGTGCGAGTCGTCGACCATCACCGCCGCGTCGTACTTGTCGGCCAGCTCGCAGATGCCCGCCAGATTGGCGAGAATCCCGTCCATGGAGAAGACCCCGTCGGTGGCGATGATGCGAAACCGGGCGTCGCGGGCCTCTTTCAACCGGTCCTCGAGGTCGCTCATGTCGTTGTTCTTGTACCGGAACCGCTTCGCCTTGCAGAGCCGTACGCCGTCGATGATGCTGGCGTGATTGAGCTGATCGGAGAGCACGGCGTCTTCCGGTCCGAGCAACGTCTCGAACAGTCCTCCGTTGGCGTCGAAGCAGGACGAGTAGAGAATGGTGTCCTCGGTGCCGAGGAACTCGCTGATCTTCCGTTCGAGCTGCTTGTGGATCTGCTGGGTGCCGCAGATGAACCGGACGGAGGCCAGCCCGTATCCCCAACGATCCAGCGCCTCGTGGGCGGCCGCGATCACCGCGGGGTGGTCGGCCAGTCCCAGGTAGTTGTTCGCGCAGAGGTTCAGCACCGGTTCGTGTTCCAGCACGCCGACGCGGGCCCGTTGCGGGCTGGTGATGATCCGCTCGCCCTTGAACAGGCCGGCGCCGCGGATTTGATCGAGTTCGTCGGCCAGGTGCTGCTTCATCGCACCGAACATCACCCTTCCTCCTTCCACGTCAGGACGACTTTGCCCGAGTTGCCCGACCGCATGACGGCGAAACCCTGTTCGAAATGCGTATAGTCGAAGCGATGGGTGATGATCGGATCGATGTTGAGACCGCTTTGGATCATCACGGTCATCTTGTACCAGGTCTCGTACATCTCGCGGCCGTAAATCCCCTTGATCGTGAGCATGTTGAACACCACCGTGTGCCAGTCGATGGCCATCGGTTCGGCGGGAATCCCGAGCATCGCGATCTTGCCGCCGTGGCACATATTGGCCAGCATGTCGCGAAAGGCGTCGGCGTTGCCCGACATCTCCAACCCCACGTCGAACCCCTCCTTCATGCCGAGCCGCTTCTGGGCCTCGGCGATGCTCTCGGTCCGCACGTCGAGCGTCAACGTGGGCTTCATCTTCTTGGCCAATTCGAGGCGATACGGATTGACGTCGGTGACGACTACGTGTCGGGCGCCGGCGTGCTTGACGACGGCGACCGCCATGATCCCGATCGGCCCGGCACCGGTGATCAGGACGTCTTCGCCCAACACGGGGAACGTCAGGGCGGTATGAACCGCGTTGCCCAGCGGGTCGAAGACCGCCTGAACGTCGCGGGAGATGCCCGGCTCGTGGTGCCAGACGTTGGTCACCGGCAGGGCGAGATACTCGGCGTAGGCACCCGGCCGGTTGACGCCGATGCTCGAAGTGCCCATGCAGAGGTGCCGGCGGCCGGCCAGACAATTCCGGCATCGCCCGCAGACCACGTGGCCTTCGCCGCTGACGACGTCGCCGACGCGAAAATCCTTGACGTTGCTGCCGAGTTCGACGATCCGGCCGACGAACTCGTGACCGATCACCAAGGGCAGCGGCACCGTCTTTTGGGCCCAAGCGTCCCAGTTGTAGATATGGACGTCCGTGCCGCAAATTCCCGTCCGCAAGACCTCGATCAACACGTCGTTGATGCCGATCTGTGGAACCGGGACCTCTTCGAGCCAAAGACCGGGCTCGGCCTTCGACTTGACCAGCGCCTTCATCGTCTGCATGGGTGATTCCTGAGTTGGTAAATCAATCGGGTGCTAACATCGATACGAACTCAACGCTTCCTGCAACCGGGCGGTTTCTTCGGCCGTGGCGGGCAGGAGCGGTTTCCTCGGCGGGCCGACCGGATGGCCGACGAGCCGGCAACCCGCCTTGACGAACTGCGTGTACTTGCCGCCGCCTTCCATCAACGACAGCACCGGCAGCAGCCGGAAATAACAGTCCCGGGCAGCAGACCAGTCCTGCCGATCGACCGCCAGCCGAAACAGCTCGGCGTGGGCCTTCGGCAGCACGTTGACGACCCCGCCGACCCAGCCGATCGCCCCCAGCAGAAAACTCTCCAGTGCCAGCGTGTCGCAGCCGCAGAAGACGCGAATCTTCTCCCCGCAACGCCGGATGATCTCGCTCACCCGGGTCACGTCGCCGCTGCTCTCCTTGATGTACCGGATGTTGTCGAGTTCGGCCAGACGCTCCACGAGATCCGGCGTGATATCGACCCCGGTTCGCCCGGGGTAGTTGTACAGCATGATCGGCAAGGCGACCGATTCGGCGACGACGCGGAAATGCTCGAACAGTTCGTCGGCGCTGGGCAACGAGTAGTAAGGGGCGGCCAGCAGGATCCCCGCGGCGCCCAATTGCTCGGCTTCCCGGCCGAAGGCCACCACGTCGCGGGTCGCCCCGGCATTGGCGCCGGCCAGAACGGGCACCCTTCCATCGGCGGCCTCGAGGGTCGTTTCCAAGACCCGCCGGCGTTCCTCCGCGGACAACGCGTAGTATTCCCCCGTGCTGCCCAGCGGGATCAGGCCATCGACGCCGCCCTCTTCGATCAAGTAGCCGGCAAACGATCTCAGGCCGGCCAGGTCGAGTTCTTCGTCCGCGGTCATCGGCGTGACCAGGGCCGCATAGACCCCTCGCAGTTCCGCAGGCACGACAATCCTCCTGATTCCACGACCAGGTCGGTCTCCAGGACCCGGTCGATATTGCACCCTCGTGTGGTTACCGCGTCAGTCCCAAACGCCGCAACGTCGCCTCGCTCGGCTCTCCGTTTTCATCCCAGCCGCGTGCCTGGTAGTAATCTTCCAGCATCTCTTTCAAGGGCGGCACCTTGCCGGCTCGCATCCCTTCCTTGGCGGCCTTGAACATCTTCTTCGGCAGCACGTCGGTCGCGGCGTTGTAGCCGTCGCGGACGTTGATCAGCCGCTGGACCGTGAAGCCGCGCTCGCCCGTCATCAGCAATTCATCGATCGAGTAGTCCCAGCCGGTGATGGCGTTGAACAGATCCTTCACGCCGCTCAGGGCCCAGCCTCCACCGTCGACCATGAACAGGCAGACGACCAGCGAATTGGTCAACACGGCCAGATCCTGGCATTTCATCGCCACCAGGGCCTGGTTCTCTTTCTCGAAGAACTTGACGGTGTCTTTGGTTACGCCGGCCTCGGGAATATAGAAGCCGCCCATCTCGACGTCTTCGCACGGCCCGCGGAAGTGACACGCGCCCCGGGTGCCGGTTGCGTAGCTGGGGGCCAAGGAGAAGCACGAGCGGGGGTCGTGGGCCGGGACGTCCAAGCCCTTGACGTGGACCACGTTCTCGACCGCTTCCGGCGAGATCTTCCTGGCCGCCGGAAGCGTCCCTTCCGAGAAGATCGCCCCGAAACCCTCCCGTTTGCCGATTTGCCTGGTCAATTCGATCAGCGCCCGGGCGTTTCCCCACGTCAACGGCAAGCCGTCCGTGTCGGCCTCGGTGATCCATCCCTTCTCGAAACACTCCATGGCGAAGCCGATCATCGCGCCGGCGGAAATCGTATCGATCCCCAGGCGGTTGGCGATCTCGTTGGCCGCCGCCACGGCTTTGGGATCGTCGATCAGCAGCCCCGTGCCCATCATTCCCAGGGTCTCGTATTCCGGTCCAACGCCCTCCATCGCGTACTCGTCGGGATCGTCGATGGTGATTCGGCGATGGCAGCCGATCGGGCAGTACTTGCAGGCCAGCGGCTTGGCACGCAGCGTTTCGGTATAACTCTCGCCGCCCAACCTCTTGGCGCCCTCGGGCCATACGTCGCCTTCCCAATATCGGATGGGCATATCCCCCAACGCCTCGGCCGCTTCGCACAGACCGGGAGTCCCGTGCTTGCGGAACTCGTTTTCCTCGACCGTTTTGGCGATCTCCCGTTGGAACCGCCTGATGAGGTTCCCGGTCTGCTGGGGATCGTGGACGTCGACCCGTCGTGTGCCGCGGACGGCGATCGCCTTGAGCTTCTTCGAGCCCATCACGGCCCCCATTCCGCAGCGACCGGCGAAGCTGTGCTTGTCCACGGCGATGCAGGCGATGGCCACGCGCCGCTCGCCGGCCGGACCGATCGCGGCCACGCTCGACTTGGAGTCGCCCGTCTGCGCACGGACGGCGTCGACCGTCTCGAACGTATCCCGCCCCCACAGACTGCGTGCGTCGCGGATCTCCACCCGGTCGTCGGCGATGTGCAGATACACGGGTTGATCGGCGACGCCCTCGACCAGCAGCACGTCGTAGCCGGCGTCCTTCAGAGCGGGTCCCATGCCGGCACCGGCCGCAGTGTCCCCGAAGGTATGGGTTACGGGGGAAATGCCGACCACGCTGAACTTGGCCCCGCCGGGCACCTGCGGTCCTTGAAAGGGTCCCGTGGCGAAGATCAGCCGATTCTGATGATCGTAGGCGTCGAGCTTCGCCGGCACCTCGCGGCGAAGGATCTCCGCTCCCAGGCCGGCGCCCCCGACGAACCGTCGGAGATCCTGCTCCTCGATCGACTCGACCTCGATTCTTCGGTCGGTCAGGTTCACTCTCAGTAGCCGTTGCCAGTAACCATCGGCCATGTCGACCACCTGCGGGATTTCTTGCGCGTTGGGCAAGATCACGCTGAGAGTATCATTTCCTGACCGGTTCGGCCAGGGGGCCGATTTCGGCAAGAGTCTGCCGGAGCGAGGGGGCCGGGAGAAGGGGGCCGGGAGAGATGATATCGGCGCAACGGCGTCGAGCGTCCTTCGCCTACGCCTCGATCAGTTCGCCGATCTCTCGGTCCCCCAATAGCGCCTGGTCGAGAGGGCCGGCCGCACCACGGCGACTTCCCGGATAGAACAACTCGACAGCGGCATGAAATTGCCTCAAATCGGTGTCTTTGGGCATTTGGGCCGCTTCGCTGTCGTACTTTTCCCGCAACTCGTAAATCTGGTGACGCCCGGTCGGCCAGCGAACCATCATGATGTCGTTAATCTCATTGAGCAACTGGTAAACGCGCGCCCGGGTCAACCCCATGGAGCGCGCCGCCTGCCGCACGCTGGTGATCGGCCCCCCGATCCCCAGCCGGGTGTCGGCCAGCGAAGCGATCTGCTGGGAAGAATCGTTGCGGACCTGTTCGAGCAACGGGCTGATGAGGTTCTCGAAGATCGTTTCCCCCTTGGGCACGCCCGGTGTCTGCAGCGCCAGCCCGATCCACTGTTCCGCCCGATCGATCAGCCGGGGAACGATGCGCACCAGCAAGTGATCCTGCTTCCCCATGCCGGAGACGATCGCGTGGGCGCTGTGGAAGACCTCCAGGATGGCCCGAACCCGCTTCTCGCCGTGGGTCTTCTTCGAGCGGATCTCGGCGAGCGTGCTGTCCGTATAGGCCCGAAGCGGCGAGTTCCAGATCACGCGAGTCATGTTTTTCAGGCTGGGCGCCAGCCGCCCGAGGGCTTCGTCGCCCAATCCGTGTTGGATCACGCTGGCGCGCCACTGGCTCCAGACGACATCGGAAACCGACGAGGGGTCGAAACCGTTTCCGCCGGCGCCGTCGGAGGAAGCGATGCGTTCGCTGTTTTCCTGCACGCAAACGGGATCCAGAGGCAGCTCGGACGCATCGGTTTTTGCCGCACGTTCGAGCAATCGAACGAACGAGCGGATCTTCTTCTGTCCGATGCCCGGCGTTTCCGTCAACTCGGCAAACGGGGTCTCCAGCAGGTCGCGCAGCGTGCGGCCCAGAAACGCCAAAGGCAGCCGGCGGTCGCTCGGCAGTGCCCAGTAGGCCAGCGGTTTCTCCAAGTGCTCGGCGTAACCGTCCGAGAACAACACCTTCCGCAAACCTTCGTAACGACTGATAAGCTGGAGTTCTGCAACCGACGATGTCTTGCCGAATTTCATCGTGTCCTCCTTCGTTCCGAGTCCGCGGCGTCGGCACGCGCGCGCCGGGCGGTCGGCCGGCCATTGCCGTTCGCCGCCGCTGGCCGGTCTACGCCGATGGCCTCGCGGCAGAAACCTCTTCGGCCCGTGGCGTCACTGCGGTGTATCAACTCGAGGTCTTGGGGCGGGTATTCCGGGTTGGTGGGAATTCGAGCCGGGCGTCCTGCCGGCGAACAAGACGGCCTTTCCGCCGTACCGAAGCCAGGTCGAATTGCGTCTGGGTGGGTCGTAGTCAGCCTCAGGAAAGTCTTCACGGGTATGTCAAAAACTGAAGTCAACTCCCCCATTCTCCTAAGGAAACACGCAGTCCGTCAAGCGCTTAAAAGAGTTTTTTTCCAAAAAGATTGGAAAAATTGCTCCATTGGGTGGTACGCATAATCAGAACGCCACGACAGGGTGGGCTCTTTGTGGCATATATGGCTACGTTCGCACCGCAGCAATTCAGAGACGCCACCGTTTAGCGGGCGGGCTTGCCCGCCGTTAGGCGACCGGCGGAAAACTACTTACCGACAGTTTTCGTAGCCGGATTCGCAAGAATTCGGTTCTTCGCAGTACGGCTGAATTCTTGCGAATCCAGCTACGGGTAAATCCCTTCCGGCCGGTCGCCGTTGCCTCGGCAGACAAACGCCGCTGCATCTCCAGGAGCGGCCCTTACCCCCGACTCTTGGACCGCGGTCGCAGGCCGCCGAAAACGGTCATCAGCAAAATCTGGAGGTCCAGCCAGAGAGACCAGTGCGAGATGTAGTAGAGGTCGCACTGGATGCGGCGCCGCAGCGACGTGTCGCCGCGCCAGCCGTGAACCTGGGCCCAACCGGTCATCCCGGCCTTGACCTGGTGCCGCTGGGCGTAATCCGAGATCTGACGCCGAAACTTCTCCACGAAAACGCGGCGTTCCGGGCGAGGTCCCACCAGGCTCATGTGGCCGGCCAGGACGTTGAACAACTGGGGCAATTCATCCAGGCTCCAACGCCGCATGAACCGGCCCAGGGGCGTGCAGCGTCGATCGTTTCGCGTGGCCCAAACCGGGCCGGTCCCGCGCTCGGCATCCAGCGGCATGCTGCGAAACTTCAGCATCTCGAACGTCTTGCCCTGCAACCCCATACGCGATTGGCGATAGAACACCGGGCCTCGGCTGGTGCACTTGGCGGCCACCGCCAACGCCGCCATCAGCGGAGCCAGAGCCACCAACGCGGCGCTGCCGAGAACGAGATCCATGGCCCGTTTCGCCGCCCGCGGCCAGCCGTGGTGAGGATTCTGACGCAGCCCGAGGAACGCCACGTCGTCGATCTCCACCATCCGCAGCTTCATTCCGGCCGCGTTGGGTACGTCGGGCACGAGCTGCACTTCCACCAGAAGATCGGAAAGGGCCCGGTACACCTCGGGCAGCTCTGCGTAACGCGAAAGCGGCAACGCCACGAACACGTGGTCCACGTCGTGCTCGAACACGATCCGATCGAGTTGGCCGATCTCGCCGAGCCGGGGAAGAACCGTCGGCTCGACCTTGCCGGGCCGGTCGACGAATCCGACCGCTTCCAGGCCGGTCCACGCGTTGGCACGAATCGTCTCGGCCACCAGCCGGCCGGTTCGCCCGCAGCCGACGATCACCGCCCGCCCGTGGTTGAGCCCGCGACCGCGGAAGTATTTGACCGTCTGCCAGATCACGCGGCGGACCAGCGCCAAAGCGACGGCGTTCAGCGCCAGGAACAACGCCAGCGCCAGCCGCGATTCGTAGAGGTCGCGGCGATAGAAGGTCATCGTGATGGCCAACAGGAACAACAGCCCGCTGGCCTTGCAGACCACCCCCAACTCTCGCGGCAGCTCTCTGAGCCGATGGACCTCGTACAGCCCGCACAAGCGATACGCCACGGCGGCCAGGACCAACATCACGGGCAACGCACGGAGCACGAGGTGGAGGTCCGGCACGCCCTCGGGTGAGGCCCACAGGGCGAACCGCAGCCCATAGGCCCCCACCCAAACGGCCGCCGTGACGGCCAAATCACACACGAGAAATACCAGCGCGAGCTTGTCACCGTGTCGGCGATACATCGGAAGTTCCCACCAGCCAGCAGTCCCACCTTGAATGACGAGATCAAGGGGGCGACTTATAGCAGCCCGTCCGGGAAAGGTCAACGGAGAATGGGGAAGTCGGGTTGACGAGGCAGGCTGGGCGGCCTGAAATCGATGGCAAGATGGCTGGGAGCCGGTAGGCCGGAACAAGCGCAGCGCAGTTCCGGCATTGGCTGTGCTAATCCCCGCGCCAATCCCTGTGCCCCTGTGCCGGAACCGCGCTGCGCTTGTTCCGGCCTACCTCGCCATCCGTGACGTAGACTTGGATTGTTCGCTGACGCATGCAGCATCGTGGAGAACCTTCCCATCGCCACCGCCGAGGACATCGAGAAAGTCGTCTGCTATCAATGCTACGCGGTACTGGACGCGGGCGACCACTTCTGCCGGCATTGCGGCCGACCTCTGGGCGACACACCGGCGCCCACCGGGACGTTTGACGGCGGCGTCGCCCACACGCCGGCACCGCAGCGGCGACTCTCCGAGAATCCTTGGGTAGTCCTGGCCATGCTCCTCTTGGTCATGGGGCCGCTGGGCTTGCCCATGCTATGGCGGAGCCGCCACTTCTCCCTCACGCTGAAGACCGCCCTGACGCTCTTCATCCTGGGCGTGACCG
>DATLAN010000178.1:0-2053 GCA_035527455.1 Thermoguttaceae bacterium | reverse complement strand
CTGTTGCCGGTATCCGTCAGCGCCACATGCGTTGCCGTGTCCGTGGCGTCCACGTCCGCGCCGACAACGGCATCGACGGTCGTTTTGCGCCCCGAAGCGTCGCCGTTGGCGGGGCCGGTGAACGTGGGGTTCGGCTTGTCGCCCAGCGCGTAGGTCGTGTGGGCCTCGGCGTAAGTGGTCGGCGCGGCCGAGCAGATCACCAGCTCGTCGCAGTTGTCCTCGATGTACTGCAGCGCGGCGTCCAGCACGTCGTCGTGCACGGTTTTCGACATGGATGGGCTCCCTTTCGTTTTACTAAGGTTTTATCTGTCTCGCCTGCCACCGCCGGAATTCATCCATCGTGCGGAAAGTCATCGTTTCACCGACGCCGCTGGAATCCAGGAAGTCGGCCTGTTGTTGCGGTGTCAGGCCGGCAATCTGGTCTGGCGTCCAGCCATACAGTTCCGCCAGCCCGCGGTAGACGTTTAGTTTTTCCTTCAGGGTACGGAGACTGCGGCCGCGCCCTCCACGTTTTTTTCGGGGCCCTCCTCACCAACGGCCGCCGCCGGGGCCTTGCCGAATTGCAGCAGGTGCCAGATGTCCATGATCGCGGCCAGCGAATCGGTATCAGTCGTTACCAACTTGCGGGCATCGTCCAGTGAGAACGCCGGCTGTTGCTTCCGCAGCACCCGCCAGACGAATTGGGCCAGGGCCTCTTTCTGACTCAGCAGCCCGCCCGTCTGGAACTCGCTGAAGAAGTCGATGCTACTGGCGTGCGCGTAGGCCGCTTTGAGCGTCTCTTCGCGATCCCGGGACGTGCTGTCGGCGTCGAGACTGGCCCGGGCAATTCGCAGCACACGGCCCTGATACCACAGCGACAACTCGTCGAAGTCGCGATCGGACAGGGGCGAAAGTAGAAAGTCGCGGTCGCCGATCCGCACGGGAGCCGGGGCCGCTGAAGCGAGGGACGACAGCATGGGGCGAACCTCCTTGTTTATGGCGCGGGCGAAGGCAGGGCTCCGGCGGGTCCGCCTTCGCCAAAGGCCGCTGCCCCGCCCGCGCGTTTCGGGTTGCGATCTCTTAGGCTTCGGGCCAGACAGTCGCGACGGCCGGGTCAACGATCGAGCCGAGCGTTTGCACGGTGGCAATGTCAGTCGTGCCGCACATCGAGGCGTTCAACGTGCAGGCGACTACCTGTTGCGTCTCGCGGTTCACTTCGATGTCGCTGATGTCGTCGAAGATACCCCAATCGAGAATCCAGGTGGTGTCGTTGCCGTCCGTGATCTTGATGCTCTTCACGTCCTTTGGCTGGGGCAATCCCTCCAGCCCGTAAGCCGCGTTGCCGGTGTTGGAATCCGGGCCGACCTTGATCGAGCACGTCCAGTCTAACGGCCCACGTTTCCGCTTCGTGTAGCCGGCCGAACTCGAATCGGCGTAGGTGGTACTCGGGCGCTTTAGTTCCAGCGTGATCGTCTGGACCTGTGCCAGCTCGGTGTAGCTCTGTTCGGCTGCCGGCGTGGCTAGCTCCACCTTGCCACCAATGCTCGGAACCGGCGTGGCAACGGACGCATCCGCCTCGACCGCCGCCCCGAGAGTCAACGCACCGCTGCCGCTAAACGCGACCTCGTGTGTGATCGGCGCGCCCGTGGAAATGTCGATGTTGACGCGGACGCTCTCCACTATGATTGCGCCGTAGGCTCCCTTGGCTCCATCTATCGACCCGACAAAGGCAACGCCCTCCTCCCACAGGCCCGCGTCTGGATGGCCGTCCGCCACGAATGAGCCAGACCAGTCCATATTGCCACCGAGCCGCGTCGTGCCGCCACTGGTGGCCGAGTCCACAACGGCCTGATTGTCGGCCTTTACGGCGATTTTCCAATTGCGGATCATCGCGTAATCGTTTCCGCCAATGGAAATCGCACCGAGTTCGCCGGAAAATGTGGTGGGGGCTGTTTCGGGCATGACGTATTTCCTTTTCCGTGGGTTTCGTAATCACCTCAGCCTTTGATGTCCAGCAACATCTCCACCGCGCCGATGATGGCCGCGACCGCCGTTTCCGTGGCCGCGTCAGTGA
>DATLAN010000177.1:0-22949 GCA_035527455.1 Thermoguttaceae bacterium | reverse complement strand
GCGGCGGGGCCGATCACCGTGGTCTTCGCCGGCGGGAAGTACTATCTGACGGAGACCGTCGTGCTGACGGCCGAGGACTCGGGAACTTTGGCGGCGCCGATCACTTACGCGGCCGCGCCCGGGGAAACCGTCGTCATCAGCGGCGGGACGAAGGTCGACGTGGATTGGAAACCGCTGCGCGACGGCATCGTGCAGGCCACGGTGCCCGAGGGCTTCACCTCCGACCAGTTGTTCATCGACGGTCAACGGCAGCAGATGGCCCGGTATCCGAACTTCGACCCCGGCGCCCAGTACTTCAACGGCTTCGCGGCCGATTGCATCAGCGACCAGCGTGTCAATACCTGGTCCGACCCGGCCGGCGGGTTCCTGCACGCGATGCACCGGAGTCTTTGGGGCGATTTCCATTATCGGATCACCGGCAAGGACGCCGACGGCCGGCTCCAATACGTCGGCGGCTGGCAGAACAACCGCCAGATGGGCATGCACGGGACGTATCGGTTCGTGGAAAACATCTTCGAGGAACTCGACGCCCCGGGCGAATGGTTCCTCGATGCCAAGAAGAGCACGCTCTACTGCTATCCGCCCGAGGGCGTGGACCTCGACCGGGCGGTGATCGAGGCCGTTCGTCTGCGGCATCTCGTCGAGCTGCGGGGCTCGCAGCAGGCGCCGGTGAAGTTCGTCACGCTGCGGGGCATGACCTTCACGCACACCGCCCGAACGTTCATGGACAACAAGGAGCCGCTGCTGCGGAGCGACTGGACGACCTACCGCGGCGGGGCGATCCTTTTCGACGGGGCCGAGGACTGCGCCGTCCGCGACGCCGTGATCGACCAGGCCGGCGGCAACGGGGTGTTCGTGAACAATTACAACCGGCGGATCGAAATCACCGGCTGCCGGATCTCCGACGCCGGGGCCAGTGCGGTGGCCTTCGTGGGCGATCCCGGGGCGCTCCGCTCGCCGCTGTTCGAGTACCAGCAGACGCAGACGCTCGAAGCGATGGACAAAGAGCCCGGCCCGAAGACCGACAACTACCCGGCCGAGTGCCTGGTGTTCGACAACCTGATCTATCGCAACGGCCGGGTCGAGAAGCAGACGGCCGGCGTGAACATCTGCATGGCCGACGGGATCACCGTCCGGCACAACAGCGTCTACGACTGTCCCCGGGCGGGCATCAACATCTGCGACGGGGCCTTCGGCGGGCACCTGATCGAATGGAACGACGTGTTCGACACGGTCAAGGAGACCGGCGACCACGGCTCGTTCAACTCGTGGGGCCGCGACCGCTTCTGGCACCCCGACCGCGGCCAGACGGCCCAGTGGGTCCAGCAGCACCCGGACATGCCCAAGTGGGATTGCCGCCGGACGATCGTGATCCGCAACAACCGCTGGCGGTGCGACCACGGCTGGGACATCGACCTGGACGACGGATCGAGCAATTACGAACTGTACAACAACCTCTGCCTGGCCGGCGGGATCAAGCTCCGCGAAGGCTATTTCCGCAAGGTCTACAACAACATCATGGTCGACTATTCGTTCTGCCCTCACGTGTGGTATCCGGATTGCCGCTCGACGTTCGAGCGAAACATCGTCTGGCAGGACAGTTATCAGCCGGCCGGGATGCGAAGCCTCGACGGCCAGGCCGACTACAACCTGGTGCATTCGCCCCAAGGGACCGGGCAGCCGGCCGAGGGCCTGCGGAAGTTCAGCGGCGGCGACGCGCATTCGATCGTCGCCGACGCGATGTTCGTCGATCCCTCAAGCGGCGATTATCGGGTCAAGGACGGTTCGCCGGCGCTGAAGCTGGGTTTCGAGAATTTCGCCATGGACCGCTTCGGCGTGCAGAAGCCGGAACTCAAGGCCCAGGCGAAGACGCCGCCGCTGCCGGGCACGATCGAGGCGGCCGACATTTCCACCGGCGGTTGGGGACGCCGATACGCGTCGGCCAACTCGGCCGACTGGCTGGGGGCGAAGCTCAAGAACATCGAGGACGACAACGAGATGTCGGCCACGGGCTTGGGCCACAAGGACGGCGTGCTGGTCGTCGAGGTCGCCGAGGGCTCCGAGGCCGAGAAGCTGGGTTTTCGGCTCAACGACGTGATCTTGAAGCTCGACGGCACGCCGCTGAAGAACCTCAAGGAGTTCGCCACGGCCTACAAGCAACTTTCCCGAGGCAGGGCGGTCCGACTCGTCGTGTGGCGAAACCAGGCGGAACACGAGTTGCGGATCGAAAAGCAATAGGCTTTGTCGCAGAACGGACCGCGGTCAGATTGGGCACCCGGCGTTGGGGTAAAGGGAAAAAGGATAAAGGGCGCTACCTCTTGCATCTCCACCAGACCAGACCCGTTATCAACCCGAATACCAACAAGGCGATGCTACCGGGCTCAGGAACACTTGCCACGCGGAACCCGATGTAGGCGTTCTCGTACGGCGGGTTGTTGTTGCTGCGGAAGGTGGCGCGCGGGTAGGCCGAGTCGTAGTACCAATCGCCGCCACGCAAACCACGCGACAAACCGGCGGTGTAGACGGATTCGTTCCATTCCCAAAGGTTGCCGCCCTGATCGAACGTGCCGTACGGGCTCGCCGAGTTTTCGAACTCGCCCACTTCGGTCGTCCAATACGGACCGCCGATCGTGTAACCGTTTTGGAAGAAGTTGGCGTTGTTGCCCGGGTCGGGATCGATCAGACCGTTGCTCGGAACGGCGTCGCTGGCGGTCGGGTAGTCGAAGTAGTTGCCCGCGATCCCATCGTTCTTATGATACGCCGCCTTGTACCACTCGTTCTCCGTGGGGAGGAACCACGTGGCATCGCTCTGGCGCATGATGGCCATCAGGGTCGACTGGCTCATCGCGCCGTTGAGGACATACGCGCCATCTTCCGTGGTGCCGTTGCCCTGCGCCCCGGTCGGCTGGCCGTTGTGCAGCCAGTTGGCAAACCGTGCGGCATCGCCCCAGGAGACATAGTTCACCGGACGGTTCTCGCGATCGGGGGCAACGGTGTAGCTGTAGCTTCCCGACGAGCCGCTCCGCGCGATCTTGCACCCGTAGTAGCTCGTCATGTTGGTGTTGTACAGCCCGTAGCTGTCCGTGTCCGCCACGGCGTTGAGGAACTCGGTGTACTGCCCGGCGGTCACCTCGTACTTGCCGATCAGGTACAGTTCGTCCACGGTGCCGTAGCCGTTGTCATCGGGTGCGTTGCCCGGGTAGCCGACGGGTACGGTCTCGATAATCACGTCAGCTTGGGCCGTGCCTATCAACAGCATCAACGCCGCCAGGACTGCGACGAATCGAAACAATGATTTCTCGAACATATTCTGCCTCCTTGTGTTGGTAAATATGACGTCTGCCGGGTCCTGAGACACGGACACATGTCAAAAGCGAATGACTGCCGGCGCGGGAGGCGGACTCAGGGCAGGACGGGCCGCTTGATGCGCAAAGAGGATCCTTACCAACCCAAAAGGCACCGCCAAGAGATTCCGGCGTTTTCGGCTACGATGCGCTGCCTCGGCTACTTCAGGTGGTCAGGTTCAGCATGAGAGGAACGGCAAGGTGGTATCCCACGAGAGGGAACGCGCTGGTTATTGTCGCACAAGGAGCGCTACCTGTCAACCATTCCGTTACAGAAAACCGCCAAAATCCAGCTGGCACCCCCCAACGGGTGAAATCATCGTCAGTACGTCCTCCTTTTTCCTGGTTCCCAAACTTCGGTTTTTCCTTCCTGGTTCCCAAACTTCGGTTTCCTGGTTCCCAAACTTCGGTTTTTCCCGGTTCCCAAACTTCGGTTTGGGAACGAGTAAGGATCGCGAGAACGCGAAAAGGTGAAAATACGAAAGAAGGGGGATGTCGGTAAGGGGGATATCGAATATCGAACAAGGAATGTCGAAGTGCGAAGGCGGGCGGGTTCGGCCCGCCACCCACCCCAGTGGAGCAATACTGCCCACCCCAGTGGAGCAACACCTGGATTTTGAACTTTCACGCCATTTGCGGCTCGGGGCCGGTCCCCATTTTCCACTCACCGCTTACAGTTCAAGTTCCCCGGGAATCTCGGGCGGCGCCACTTCGATCTCGTAGAGTTCCTCAGACGGAGGCAAGGCCCATATCTTGGGCCCGGCGTTGTGCAGGTCGGCGCGGAACGTAAGGATGTCGCCGAATCTCCAGGAGGTTTTCGCTGCGCGCACCCGGCAGAGGAGCCCTTGCACCGGTTCGCCCCAGCCGGACGGATCGGCCTGTCCCGCCGGGCTCAATGCGGCCAGCCAGGCGTCGGTCGAGGTGAAGGCTTCGATGAGCTTCTCGTCCGTCTTGGGGCCGTACTCGACGTTGAACAACAGGTAGGGCGGCGGGTCGGGCAGATGGACCTGGCCGAGACGGACCTTCCAGAACCCGCCCCGGTCGAGCACCTGCGGCCGGTCGGCCTGCCCGATCGTGTCGCTCAGCCATGCCGTGACGATCAGTCCGTCGGGAGCCGGCCCGGTCATCGGCCGCTGCTCCACGGGCGCGTCGGCGTGTTTTCCGCTGGGCATCGGTACGACGTAGGATTGCGTCTTCCACGAAATCTTCATCGCTCGGGGGTCGAGATCCGTGAATTGGTGCCCGGGAAGCTTCGTCTCCGCCAGGCGTTTCAGGTTCCGCCTGAGATACTCCAACAAGCGGGCTTCGTCCGGCGGCTTCGACTCGAGCGATTGCAGCGTCTGCTGCAGCCGCTCTCGCTGCCACTCGTACTCGAAATTCGCCGCCAGCCTCTTCATCAGCGGAATCGTCACCTCGCCGGGCAGTTCCTCGAGCAATTCTCGCCCCAGCCGGCGTACGGCCTCGATCTCGTCGTGGTTGGCCTTGGCAAGGAAGTCGGTCAGATGGGCTGCGACGATGGCGGCGGCCTCCTTGTCCGGCGCGCTGAGCAGGGTCCGTCGGGCGGCCTCGATCTGCGCGGGATCGGCACGCGGCCCGGCCGATCGCAGGACGTTTTCCGCCTCGTCCAGTTCCTCCGGCACGGGGCGGCCCTCCAGCATCCGCTTGGCACGGAACGCGGAGCGGAACTCCCAGCTCGTCGGCCGGTCGCAGATTGCCTGCATCAGTCCGATCGAGTCCTTCCAGTCGAACGCCACGCACGCTTCGGCCACCTGGTAGATATACTGCCGCCGCCGCAGCAGGTCGAAGTAGAGTTCTTTCGCCGACTCGCGCGGCGGGCCGGAAATCAGCGCGTACGAGGCCGCGTGCCGGGTCTTTTCATCGCGGTATAATCTGGTGAGCAACTCGGTCGCCCGGGGCGTGTCGATCCGGCCCAGCGGCTGCACCAGCCGCCAATGGTCTTCCTCGGTGATCTTCTGCAAGGCGGCCTCGATATGCGGGATCAACGGGTCGCCGACCTTGGCCGCCGCCGTCACCAGGCTGTTGGCCGTGCAGTCGCCGCGGTCCTTGGTCAACAGGCCGTCGATCAGCAGTTGCAGGCGGTCGTCACCGCCGATCAGGCCGAGCTTCGTGCGGAGGTCCTCTTGCCAGAAGAGCGTGGTCCGCGTGAACCAGCGGTATCCGTGCCCCGAGCCGAGATCGACCCCGCGGACGTACCACTCCTGCTCCACGTCCTCCCACGCGATCGCCTGCGTCGCCTTCTCGGGCAGCTTTTCATTCAACGGGAAGACGACTACGTCGATGTGCGAATAGACGGTGCGAAAGTCGTTCTCGTCGATTTCTCCTTCAGCGGCCGGGCTCGCCTTCTGCTGCATGGGCTGGCCGGTGTATTCCCGGCGGCCCTGGCGAAGCAGCAGCCGGTATCCCCGGGCGGAACCGATCTGCACGCTCGGACTCCGATCGCATCGGACAGTCTCCCATTGGGGAAAGGCTTCGATGACGGCCTCGGCCCAGGGCGTGCGGGGAGCGGGATCGGACGGCTCTCCAGCTCGTATCGGAGCCGGTTCCGGCCGGGCGATACCCGTCGAGGCTGCCCAAATCGCCAGGGGCACGAGCAACCCCAGCAAACCGACGGGCCACCAGCGGGCCTTCTTCGGAGAAACAGAGAAGCCGAGGGTATTGCTGACGCGATCGAGCAGCACCATTTTCTTGCCTCCCATGGTGGCCCCGAATTGGGGCGCGGTTTGGCCGAGCCGCTTGCGGCCCAACTGTTCCAGAGCGGTCGCGTACGTGAGTCGCCGGCCGGTGGCGGCAACCGCCAGTTCATCGGTACACATTTCCCGTTCCAGGCTCACCCGACGCGAGAGCCACCAGCGCTCCTGAATATCGAATATCGAACAAGGAATGGTGAAATACGAAGGAAACGGAACGCTCACGCAACGTCGGCTCCCCTTCGCCGCACGACGACTCCCTGTCAACCTTCTTCATTCGATATTCGACCTCTCACTCGCTCCGCATCGAGAGCACTTTCTCTCGCAGGGCTTCGGCGACCAGGCGGTGCCCGTGGGGGTTGAGATGCTCGTGATCCTCCGGTCGGATCTTCAACCGGCCGGTCTGTTCTTCGTAGAGAGGCCCGAGGTCCAGCACCTCCACGCCGGCGACCGCGGCACGCTCTCGGATCCGGTCCAGCGCCTGCCGATATCGGGCGCTTTCCGCCTCGTCGAGATCTCCCTCCAGGGGCAAGAGGAAAGGACTCAGCACCAGCAGAAAGGGCGTCCGGTGCCGGTCGCACCATTCGGCCATGCGAAGGACGTTTTCCCATTGCACGTCCGGCTGCACGTAGACGGCCTCGAAGTCGGCCTCCTCGGCCGCGAAGGCCAGCACCAGGTGTTTGTAGAGGAATCGGTAGAGGTGCGAACGGCGGAAGACGAACCAGTGGACCGGGTTGTTCAACAGCCCGACGCCTTCGAATTGGTTTCGGAAGAGGCACCTCCGGCCGCCGACGTCGATGATCACCGGCGAGGTCTCCACGTCGTCGGGCGTGAACGTGAGGACGACCAGATCGGGCTCGAACGGCAGCACCCGGGTCTTCAGCAGCGTGTATTCCTGGAAGGAGTTGTAGCCGGGCACGCCGAAATTGAGCACTTCCACCCGGCCCGCCCTCGCCGCGTCGAGTTCCGACTCGAGCACGCTGGGGTAGGCCTCGTCCGCTTCCACGTGCAGGCCGTAGGTCACCGAGTCGCCGAGCACGGCGATCCGCCACACGCCGGGTGGTTTGCCCGGCTCGGTTTTCCGGCCGCGGAAGCCGGCCGAATTATGGTCCAGCACGCCGGGCCGCAGTTCCCAGCCCAGATAGGTATCGTCGGAGAACCGGAGCATTTCCATGGCTCCCTCGGGCAGCGTCCCATAGCCGGCCTGCGGCGCAAACACGCGACACGCCAGTTCCCCTACGACGGCGGCCGCTGCGAGCACGAGCAGATTTGCCGCCACGATAAACAGAACCCGCTTCCAAAGGGGCAGCTTCCGCGCAGCCGCGCGGGCAGCCCCCGGTGAAGGCGGCGTTTCACTAGCGGCGTCGACCGGTTTCGCCCGACGGAATCTTCGCCAAAACGGCATGATCGTCCCCGTGATGCGTCAGGACCGATACGCTCCACCATACTGCAAAAGGCCCCGCAGCCCAAGTCTCGCCTCGGCGGGACGGACAACGCACAAGGATAATCATTCCTTGAGCGAGGGTGGCACGCCCTGAGGAACGAAGGGCGTGGCTTGCCAGGTTTTCCACGCCCTTCGTTCCTCAGGGCGTGCCACCCGATTCATCGAGTTCAGCGGCCCAGCAGCGCGTCGACGGCTGCGGCGACGTCGGGGCTGGACATGAGGGATTCGCCGACGAGCATCGCGTTGACGCCGGCCGATTCGAGCCGCAGCACGTCTTCCCGGGTGCGGATGCCGCTCTCGCCGACGACGAGCCGGTCGGGGGGAATCTCGCGGCGGAGACGCAGCGTGTGTTCCAGATCGGTCTTGAAGGTGCGGAGGTCGCGGTTGTTGATGCCCACCAGACGCGCCCCGGCGTCCAACACCCGGGGCAGATTGGCCGGCTCGAACAGTTCGACCAGCGGTGTCATGCCCAGCTCGACTACCGCGTCGTGCAGCGTCTTGAGCGAATCGCCGGCGAGACATTCGGCGATCAGCAGCACCGCGTCGGCGCCTGCGGCCCTGGCTTCGACCACCTGGTACGGGTCGATGATGAAATCCTTCCGCAGCACCGGCAGATCGACGGCCGCGCGGATTCGGCGGAGGTAATCCAGGCTGCCCTGAAAGTAAGGCTCGTCGGTCAACACGCTGATGCAGGCGGCCCCGTGCTGCTGGTAGATGCCGGCGATTTCCACCGGGTGGAAGTCCGCCCGAATGACCCCTTTGCTCGGGCTGGCCTTCTTGACTTCGGCAATCAGGTGGATCGGTCCGGGTCGGGCCAAAGCGGCGAAGAAATCACGCACCGGCGGCGCGTCGGGAAGCCGCCGGCGAAGCATTTCCTCGGACGTTTCGGCCTTCGCGCGGCGGACCTCCTCGCGTTTGGCGGCGACGATCTTGTCGAGGATGGTGGGCATAAGGGATAGGGGATAGGGGTTAGGGGATGGAATCTTGGGTCGCGAGTTCTGGGCGCGGCGCGCATGAGTTCAACATAACAAGCTGTGAAAACACCGTTTAGCGGGCGGGCTTGCCCGCCGTTTCGCCACAACCAACGATCGCGTTGGGGACCAGGGAATGGGAGTCGGCGATCAGGGATATTCCGGAATTCCGAGCCCCAAATCCGTAATGCGGCAGAGCCGCAACCAAACGGCGGGCAAGCCCGCCCGCTAAACGTTGCTGTCACGAATGGTTAGCTCAAACATGCACCCACCGTGCGCATAACTTGCGACGTAAGAGTCTAACCCCTAACCCCTATCCCCTTCCCGTCAATGCTTGAAATGTCTCCGCCCGGTGAAGATCATCGCCAGGCCGTGGCGGTTGCAGGCGGCGACGGCTTCGTCGTCGTTGCGGGAGCCGCCGGGCTGGATGATGGCGCGGACGCCGGCGGCGGCGGCCGTTTCGATCGAGTCGGGGAAGGGGAAGAAGGCGTCGGAACCCATCACGGAACCGGCCACACGATCGCCGGCCTTCTTGATCGCGATCTCGACCGAATCGACCCGGCTCATTTGCCCCGCTCCGGCGCCCAGAAGCATGCCGTCCTTGCAGAGCACGATGGCGTTGGATTTGACGTGCCGGACCATCGCCCAGGCGAACCGCAGATCGTCCATCGCCGCGCCGGTCGGCTTGGCCTCGGTGACGACCTTCCACTGGTCCTCCGGATCGGGCAGGACGTCGGCCTCCTGCATCAGCAGGCCGCCCTCGAGGCACCGGTAGGTCCAACAGCCCTCGGACGACTCGATTTCGCCGACCTTCAGCAGCCGGACGTTGGCTTTCCACTTCGGCTCGGTGGTGAGGATTTTCAGGGCCTCGTCGCTGAAGTCGGGCGCGACGATGGCCTCGATGAACAAGCCCGGGGCTGCCAGAACCTCGGCCGTCGCCGCATCGACCACGCGGTTGAGCCCCAGTACGGAACCGAAGGCACTGACCGGGTCGCCGGCCAGGCCCAGCCGCAGCGCTTCGGCCAGCGTGTCGGCCACGGCGGCACCGCACGGGTTGTTGTGCTTGATCACCGAGGCCGCCGGTTGGCTGAACCCCCGCACGATGGCCAGCGCGCTGTCCAGGTCGAGCAGGTTGTTGTAGGAGAGTTCTTTGCCGTGGAGTTGTCGGGCGGAGACGACGTTGGCCCCTCTAGCCTCGGGTCGCGAATAGACCGCGGCCTGCTGGTGGGGGTTCTCGCCGTATCGCAGTACGGATTTGCGGGTTAAACTGAAGTTGAGCGTGCCGGGGAAAGGCCCTTCGGCGGTCTCGCCGGCAAAATAGGCGGCAATGGCGCGGTCGTAATGGGCGGTATGGGCAAAGGCCTCGCCGGCCAGCTTGCGACGCAAGTCGGGCGTCGTGCAGCCGTTGGCCTCGATCTGATCGAGAATGGCCGAATACTGCTCCGTGCTGGTGGCGATCGTCGTGAAGGCGTGGTTCTTGGCCGCCGCCCGGACCATCGTCGGACCGCCGATGTCGATCTGCGCGATGGCCTCTTCCAGGGACACTCCTTCCCGTGCGATCGTGGCCTCGAAGGGGTAGAGGTTGACCACGACCAACTCGAAGGTCACGATGCCGTGTTCGGCCAGCGATTTCAGGTCGTCCGGATTGTCGTGACGGCAAAGGATCCCCCCGTGGACCGCCGGATGAAGCGTCTTCAAACGGCCGTCCATCATTTCCGGAAAGCCGGTGTACTCGGCCACGTCGCGGACCGCGATCCCCTCGCTTTCAAGCTGTTTTCGTGTTCCGCCGGTGCTGTAGATTTCCACGCCGGCCTGGGCCAATCCCCGGGCAAAGCCGGCCAGCCCGAGCTTGTCGCTGACGCTGATCAACGCACGTTTTATGGGAGGTGATTGCATTGGGACACCTTTGAAGGAGGACTTGAAGTCCAGACAACTTCGCCGCACCGCCACCTGACGACGAACGACATTCAAATGTTTACGCCCTCGACCCTCATTCGTCAAGGATGCGGCGCGCAAAGATAGGCAGACTGCGAAGTGGAGGCAGAGGAGGGAAAGCGAATTGCGGCTTTTTCAGTCCGTCAATTGAACGGATCGTTGCCACCGCCCAGCGGATCTCCCCCGGCGCCTCCCAGCGGGTCGGGATTGGCACCGCCACCGCCGAAGGGTGGAAACGGATCTCCCGGACCTCTGGCGGGCGGAGCCAGGGGATCGCCGCCCTTGGGGGTTAGTGGGTCTTCACCCCCGATGGGGGGTAGTCCCACGCCGGGCTCCACGCCGGCTGCCGGCGTCTGGTCCTCGAACTTGGTGGGCAGCCTTTCGCCGGCCGCGGCCATCCATCGGTCCAGGTTGTGACGAATCGGTTCAGACAACTCCAACTCGTGCAGACACTGGACCAGCCCGGTTTCGCTGGCCAGGTAGATCCGGTCGGTTTGCGAGTTGATCATCTTGATCGGCGAGGCGGCCGCTTCGATGGCATCGAGGCGGGCGCCCGTGTCGGCCCGGAGAACGAGGATGCGGCCCAGGCTGTCCGCTGCGTACACCCGATCCTTGCTGGCGGCGAGGAATTGCCTGAGATGGGGAGCCCACCAGATCTCGCTTCCGGTTTCGGCATCGAGGCAGAACATGCCGCCGCGCTGGGTGGTTGCGTAGACCCGATTTTCGACCACCACGGCCGGCTGAACCATCGGCTCGCCGGTCGAGAACCGCCAGAGCGATTGCCCGCCGCGCTCTTCGATCGCGTGCACGAATCCGTCTCGCGAGGCCCCGAAGATCACGCCGGAGGCGGCCTCTTTGTCGGGATCGGGCGGCAGGTAGGTGGGCCGAGCGGCGATTCCCGCGTCGGTCTCCAGGCGATACTTGATCGCGAAAACGTCTTCGCGCATCAAATCGATCTTGGCGATGTTGAGGAAGCCGCGATCGGTCGGCCAGACCACGATTTCCTCGCCCTTCGCCTGGCTGGTGACCAGCGGCTGGACCAACGCCTTGCCGAAAGACCGGCAAGACAAGGGGGGAATGTACTCTTGGGAAAGGCGAAGGTTTTCACGGCGGTCTTCCTCGGTCTCCGCTTTCTCTTTCTCCGTGAGGACCTTCTTGGCTGTTCCCAGTTCCCTCGAAGGGTCGGTCAGCGGTTCGAGGCGATATGCCATCACCATGCCGTCGACCATCGGCACGTAGGCCCGTTTCTTGCTCACGGCGGCTCCGGCACCGGGCGCGCCGCCGACCTGGACTTCATAGAGCAGGTCGCCGTTGTAGCGATTGACCACGTAGAGTCGCGAGCCGTTGACGACCGCCAGCAGATCCCGGCCCAGGCCCGGGGTCATGCTGGGATGATCCGGCCGCCCGATGATACGCGCCCAAAGCGTTTTGCCGGTCTCGGCGTCGAGGGCGTGGACCATGGCACGATCGGTCTGGGCGTACAAGATCCCCTCATGGAGCACGACGTGGCGAAGGCGAGCCCTGCTGCGATCCATTTGGATTTGCGTGAACCAGGGCCGCGTCAGTCCGTGCCGATTGGCCTCGGGTTCCGGAATGATGGCGCTTCCAAGAGCAGCCGACGAGCGATCGGCCGGGCTGGCAACCATGGCCAACACGGCGAAAAGGCCCAAGCGTCGCAGAATGGTCATCGGGCTTCCTCAGAATCTAAAGCGGAATCGAAAGAGACACTCCGACCTTTCCATGATAACCGCAACGCCGGCGAAACGCACGCGGAAAACGTGCGTTTCGCCCGGCTGAGGCTTCTCCGACCCCTCCGGTGGCCGGGTGGCACGTCCTGAGGAACGAAGGGCGTGGAAAACATGCCATCCCACGCCCTTCGTTCCTCAGGGCGTGCCACCCTCGCCGAGGAACTTGGAGCCGGTTTCCTCACACCCACCCGCTGGACCATTACGCCTGGACCGCGGCGGCTGGACGGCCTACGATGAGCAAGTGCGGCTGCCCGATGGCGATGGCCCCAACACGCGATTCTGCTCTAACGGGGGGTGGGCGTCGTGGGCCGAGCGAGGGCGGGTGTTTTTGCCGGGAGTAACGACTGAATGGAACTTGGCCAACTGGGCAACGACGCCTGGAAGATCGCGCAGGAGATCCTCGGCTATCTGAACTTTTCCTCCGGCGCGCCGGACCCTGCGTTCCTGCGAAACGTCAACGACCTGTTCGGCCGGATCGAGAGCAGCCGGCAGCGTGATGCGCCGACCTGGCAGACATTCGGCCACGTGCTCCTGGCCGCTTTGGAGCAGCTCGACGGCAAGTCCGACGCGTTCTGCCGGGTCGAACAGGCCAAGGCCGTGCTGCACACGGTTTTCGACGCGACGCTGCCCGCCTTCCGAAACCATCACCGCGATCTGCTGTTCCACCAGACCGAGGAGCGGTTGTTCCAGCCGCTGTTCGTGGGCCGTGTTTGCGAGGCCGTGCTGCAGCAGGGGGGGCCTTGGGACGAATCGGACCGGATCGTCCGCGGCGCGCTCGATCAACTGAACGACTATCTCGGCCACCGGCCCGTCGCCGTGCTCGAAACCGAGCAGAAGATCCAGCCCTACGCCCACGAGTACGTGCGTCCGATCCCGCTTTACATCCGCGGGGCCGGGGTGGGCGTGGGGCGCTATCGGGAGTTGCTCGAAAAGGCCCTGGAGATTCTCGAAACGACGGATTCGGCGCTGCTGTTCCAGGCATGGTTCGATCCGGAGCTGCTCGACGAGTTGGCGTTGGACCCTCGAGCGTTCGACTTCGATCACCCGGTCGGCAAGCGGCCGAACTATCTCTACGGCCAGTGGGACCCGGACCGGCTGGACAACTCGGGCCGTTGCCGCCGGTTCGTGGTGCAGCAGGTGGCGCTGGACGCGATGCTGGCCCGAGTGGAGAACTGCGGCGAGTTGCCTTCGGAGGAGGTCTTGTTCGAGGCGGCGGCCGTGTTGGCCGGGACGATGTTGATGGGGTCGGGCGTCAGCGGCAATCGGCCCGACGCGCACAGTTCCGACGCGACGCTGGCCACGCTGGTGCAGCACATCGCGGCCTATCGCGACACATTCTACGAACAGCTCATCGCGCGGCTTTCGGGACCGCACGCCCAGCGGCTTCGGGCCGAGGCGGCCACGCTGCGCCAACCGTTCGGCGGGGCCCGGCAGGACTTCAACCAGCACTTGGCGCGTCGCCGGGCCGAACAACTGCAACACGTCCAGTTGGCCCAGATCTTCGCCCGGATGGGATACACCGACGCGGCGGCACGCCAGGCCCGCGTCGTGCCGGTCGCTTCCGCCCGGATGAAGTGCGACTTGCAGTGCCGGCTGGCGACCGCCGAGTTCGAGTTGGAACGGGGCCGGCTCGAAGCGGCAGCGGCCTTGCTCCCCGAGCTGGAAGACCTGCTGCACCGGGCGATCGAGTGCGGGGCCATCGTCGATCCGTGGAACATTCTCGGGTTCGGGGCCCAGTACAGCCTCTTCCCGGCGGTCGAGAACAGCGTACACGACCACCGCATCGACGAACTGATCGATCTTCTCGGCGATATCTTCGGACTGTACGTCCAACTGCTGAAGGCGGCGGCGGCGGCGGGAAACGATCCGTTGTACGGCAAACTGGCCGAAGGCCTCGACCGGCTCGCCCGGTGGTGGGACCGGTTCGCCAGCGTCGAGGTCAGCGCGGTGGAGGGGATTTCCGGGCGAGAGACCGGCCAGTCGGTCGAACACGTGACCACGGCGTTGCGGGCGTGGCACGAGGCGGGCACGGCCGCCGGGGACGTTGCCTTCTGGCGGCGGCACGTCGAGAAATTCCGCTCGGCGAAGACGTACGCGCTGGTGGTCGAGGCGCTCCTGCAACAACGCGATCCGGTGGCCGCGATGGCCCTGTTGATCCAGTGGCTCAGCCAGGCCGACAGTATTTCCCTGATCGAGGAGGACTACTCGTTCCACGACCTGGCCTTCTGCTGGATGGAGGATTTGTGGCAACCGAAGAAGCCCCCCGGCGCCGACTCGCCGGCGGAGGATCTCGCTCTGGAGCACCGCTGGGCGCTGGCGCGAAAATTCCTCGATTACGCGGAGGCCAACGCGGGGGAACTCTGGGAAGTGCCGCGGTTCGAGCTTGCCGACGAGGAGGCCGAAGCCGACGACGAGCCGCAAGACGAAGAAGAGGACGAGGTCGATAATCTCTTCAGCGCGGCCTACGAAGAGGTGACGTACCGCGACAGCACCGACGACGGTTTCGAAGGCGAGATGCTCGAAGGGGGACACGACGCGACGGATTTCGAGCTGGTTCACGAAGCGGAACGGATCGTCGATCGGCTGGCGATGCACTCCACGCTGGCGCGGTTGTGGAAACTGGCCGCCGTCGCTTCCTCCCCGATTGCCGGTGCGGAGCACCGCCGCGAGGAAGTGCTCTCGGGATGGCTGCGGCGAGCGACGGCCAACCGGCGACGCCTGGCCGAGTTGCTGACGGCGGTCCACCGGTATCGAATTCCCGCGCCGCGCGGCAACTACGAAGCCCTGGTCGAGTACGACCGCCGCCGGGGCGTCAAGGACATGCTTCTCGAGCAGATCATCGCCGCCTGCGTGGAGACGGCCGACGCCGGCCGAGTGATCCGTGCGGCCGGCGGGCGGCTCGACGAAGCGGGGGAACATGACCTCGAGGCGTCGGAGGCCTGGGAAGAACCGGCCGGAAAGGTGCTCCGCGGCGTATTGCGGGACGACGTGGCCGCCGTGCGCAACGCGCTGCCCGATCTGATCGACGCGCTGCTGGAACAACCGTTGCTCTACGTCGCCTTGGCCCGGGGCGGCAACCCGCAGCGCATCGTCTCTTCCCGGAGCATCCAACGGCTGCTCCACCGGTTGTTGGAGTACCTGCCGAGGCTGGGATTGTTGCAGGAGACGGCCGGGCTGATCGAAACGGCCCAGGAGATGGAACTCGACCACCCGGTCGGTCAGGGGGCAATCACCGAGTTCGACCAGATGTTCCGCACCGGGTGTACGGCGATCGTCCGCTGCCTGGTGGTTTCTTCGGAAGACTGGTATCGGACGAAAGCCGGCGATTCGACGGCGGAATCCGACGTCGAGCTGATCCCCTTGTTGGAGCAGACCACCGAGGTGCTGCTGCGCTGCTGGCTGGCCCACAGCCGCGGCGTCCGGCTTTCCGTATTGGAGACCGTCGGCGATGAGCGGCGTTTTCGGACGCTCAAACGGTTCATCGAGCGCTACGGCGCCGATCTGTTCACGCAACGGTTCATGGGTTTGAACAACCTCAGCGCGATCCTGCACCAGGGGGTCGACGCGTATCTCGACGCGCTGGCGGAAGAACCCGACGCGGAAGAGTTCCGGCTGTTGGCCGATCTGGGCGGCGAACTCTCGCGCGCCGACGCGATCCGCCATCTCGAGGTGATCCTGGAAGCCGTGGTGGAGAACTACTCGGAGTATATCGATTACAACTCGACGACGACCCAGTCGGACCGCGGCGAAATGCTCTATACGCTGCTGGATTTCCTGCGGCTGCGGGCGAGTTGCGACCGGGTGGCTTGGAACCTGCAGCCGGTGATGCTGGCCCACGACGTGCTGGTGCGCGGCGGACGCGACGAGGCGGCGGCCGTCTGGCGCGAGGCCGTCGCACGGCGAACCGGCGAGATCGCCGACGACCACCTCAGGCGTTTCGGCCGGCTGGTCAAGAAGCACGGCATGCGTCTGCCGAGCATCGCCGACCGGCTGGCCGAGCGCTTCGTCCGCCCGCTGGACATCGACCGGCTCTGCGCGCTGGTCCGCCCGGCCATCGACGAGTTGCACGGCGGCGGCGAGCCGGAACACTTCCAGCGTCTGGAGGAGGAGATCGAGGAGTTCACGGCCGAGCTGAGCGGCACCGGCTTCGAGGTTCCCGCGTGGCTCGACGCGTTGCAGAGCGAAGTCGAGGACGCGCTGGCCGAAGAGACCGAGGAGGACGATCTGCTCGATCCGCACGTCGACGTTCCCCAAGTCCGCCTCTCGGTCGAAGAAGCCCGACGGCAGGTCGAGGCGATGGGGGCCGACGAGTAGGCCGGAACAAGCAAAGTAGGCCGGAACAAGCGCAGCGCAGTTCCGGCACGTGGCTCCATGCGGCCTTGCCACACCAAATGCCGGATCGTGCCGGATCGTGCCGGATCGTGCCGGATCGTGCCGGATCGTGCCGGATCGTGCCGGATCGTGCCGGATCGTGCCGGATCGTGCCGGAACTGCGCTGCGCTTGTTCCGGCCTACGTCTGGGTCTCCCCTTAAGGCAACCCAGCGTCCGTTTCCACTCGTCGTTCTTCAGCGGGGTATTGCCCCAGCGTGCCTGCCGTGATATCCTATACATGGACACCAAATGGAGGACCTTTGCCATGAGCAGCGGCCTTTCACCGGAAAACGAGCAGTTTATCCAGCACGCCGTCGAGTGCGGCACCTTCCAGAGCCGGGAGCAGGCTCTCGACGAAGCCGTCGAGTTGTTGAAGCGACGGCAACAGCTTCTCGATCACATCGACAAGGGCACCGCGCAGCTTCGTAGTGGGCAATACACCGATTACGACGAAGAGGGCCTGAAGGAGTTCTTCGACGAAATCCGCGCTGAGGGCAGGACTCATCCTCACCCCACGTCGCCCAACTCCAACGCCTTCCCGTAACGCACGACCGTCATGCGGCGCAGTCCGGCGTGGTCGGGATGGGCCAGGCCCGGGTCGGCGGAGATCAGCGATTGGGCGTCGCGGCGGGCCTCCTCCAATAGCGCGGCGTCGCGCGTCAGATCGGCGATCCGTAGCGGCGGCAGGCCGTGTTGCCGCGTGCCGAACAGGTCGCCCGGGCCGCGCAGCCGAAAATCCCGCTCCGCCAGCGCGAATCCGTCGGTCGTCGAGACGAACGCGTCGAGCCGCTCGCGGGCCTCGTCCGTCCGAGGATCGGCGAACACGCAACAGAAGCCCGGATAACTGCCGCGGCTGATCCGGCCGCGCAACTGGTGCAGTTGGGCCAGGCCGAAGCGATGACCGCCTTCGATCGTCATCAGCGTGGAGTTGGGAACGTCCACGCCGACCTCGACGACCGACGTGCAAACCAACACCTGGATCTTGCCGCTGCGGAAGTCGTCCATCGCGGCGTCCTTCTCGGCCGGGTTCATCCGCCCGTGGATCAGGCCCAACCGGAAGGCCTCCAGCTCGCCGTTGGCCAGGTCTTCGTAGGTCGCCTCCAGGCTGGCGGCCGCCAGGTCCGACTCCTCGACCAGCGGCGTGACGACGTAGCCCTGCCGCCCCTCGCGAAGCTTCTTGCGGAAGAACTCCCACCACCGCTGGCGCTGCGACTCTTCGGCCAGATAGGTGTTGACCGCCTGCCGTCCCGGCGGGCTGTCCGAAAGCGTGGAGACGTCCAGGTCGCCGAAGAGCGTCATGGTCACGGTCCGCGGGATGGGCGTGGCGGTCATCACCAGGTAATGGGGATCCCGGCCCGTCTGCTTCTTCAACACGGCCCGCTGGCGGACGCCGAACTTGTGCTGCTCGTCGATCACCACCAGGCCGAGCCGGGCGAAATCGACGTCGTCCTGGATGATCGCCTGGGTGCCGACCACGACGTCCAGCTCGCCGGCGGCGATCTGCCGCAAGACCGTCTCGCGCTGCTTTGGGGTCAGTCCGCCGGTCAGTTGGGCACGGCGGACCTGGCTGGCCGAGAGCAGCTTCTCGAGCGTCAGGGCGTGCTGTCGGGCGAGTACCTCCGTGGGGGCCATCATCACCGCCTGATAGCCGTGGGCCACCGCCAGCAGCATCGCGTACAGCGCCACGACCGTCTTGCCGCTGCCCACGTCGCCCTGCAGCAGCCGGTTCATCGGGACCGGCCGGTTCATGTCGGCGGCGATCTCGGCCACCGCCTGCTCTTGCCCGGCCGTGAACCTGAACGGAAACAGCCGCCGGATTCGGGCGTCGATCTTGGCGGTCGCTTCCAGCGGCGGGGCTTGCCGCAGGTCGCGCTGCCCCCGGCGCTTGACGGCCAGGGCCAGTTGCAGGATCAGCAGTTCCTGGTACGCCAGCCGCCGCCTTGCCCGGGCGAGACTCTCTTGGTCGCCGGGAAAATGGATCTCCCGCAATGCCCGCCGCAGCGGCCAGAGATCGTGGCTTTCGAGATAGGCGGCGGGAAAGACCTCGTCGGGCAAATCGCCGTACGTCCCCAGCACGCCGCGAACGATCTTGCGGATCTGCCACTGCTGAAGCCCCTCGGTCAGCGGATAGACGGGCAGGATCTTTGTGGCCGGCTCCTCTTCCTCGTCATCGAGCGTCTCCACCCGCGGATGGTGCATCTCCCAGGCCAGCCCCTCGTATTTCGGCTTGCCCGAAAACATCACCCGTTGGCCGAAGGTGAACTTGTCCCGCATGAAGGGCTGATTGAACCAGAGGCCGCGGAGGTAGCCGGTGGGGCATTTCACGAGCACGCCGAGCACGCAGCCGCCGGAGGCCGTCGAGCGCTGTTCGATCTCTTCGACCACGCCGCGGACGCTCTGCAGCCGGCCCACTTCCAGGTCGCCGATCTCCCGCACGTCGCTGAGGTCCTCGTAAGCCCGGGGGAAGAAGAACAGCACGTCGCGGGCGAAATGAAGTCCCAGCCGCCGGAACAATTGTGCCGGGCGCGGCCCCAACCCGTTGAGAAACTCCACCGGCGTGGCCAGCATTTCGGCGGGGGATGGTTCGGGTTGGTGCATCTGAGGAGTCTTGTCCGTCGGGTGGCTAAGGGGTGGCTGGGGTCGAGGTGCGAGGGACGAGCACCGAGCCCCCAGACCTGGTTCTCTGGGGGCTCAGCACTCGTCCCTCGTGCTTCGACCCCAGCCACCCGCCTTCTCCTGTGGCCGTCAATCCCACTGCATCGTTTCCAGAAACTGCCGCAATTGGCCCGCGTTGCGGAACTTCTTGAGGATCAGCGAGCGTTTCAGCCCGCAGCAGATCGACTTCGCCTCGGGCGGTTGCCTGGCGTACCGCTTCTGCCCGCCGATCGCGTCGTAGAAGATCCGGACCATATTGCAGACGTCTTCGTGGATATTGTCCGTACTGGCCGGTCCCCAGTGGAACATGTCGACCAGCTTCAGGTCGAACGACAGCCCGTAACGCCGGATGATCACGTTGTCGTCGTGCAGGTCGCCGTGGTATTCGCCCAGGTTGTGGATACTCTCGATGCCCGCGGCCAGTGCGTGCAGCAGGTGCAGGGCCTGGAAGACGGGGACCCGTCTGCCCGGCTGGCGGGCGAGGAATTCGCTCAACAGTTCCCCCTCGACGTATTCGGAGACGAGGAACCGGACGGGCACGTCGTCGTAGTCGATGGTCTCCTGGGTGTGGTACTGGATGAGGATCGGGCAGTGGCGGAGTTTGTGGAGTTTTCGGGCGTAGAACCGCGAGGCCCGGTTCTGCCGGTTGCGGTGGGGATACCAGAACTTGGCCGCCCGCTCGATCCCCGTGGCGCATTCCCGCACCAGATAGACCTCGCCTTCCCAGCCGGCGCCGATCTGGGCGACGATCTCGTACTTTCCGGCGACGATCAGCCCCGGCTGGAAATCGAACTTCTTAATCCGTCGGCCGTTGGTCGTCTTCGCCATGGCCTGTGTCCCCTGGGTCGGTTTGCTGCGCCCGGCGCGCCGTCTTCCGTATTCTTACCATATAAACCAATACCAGGAAATCATACGCGGCATGGGCCGTGATGGGAACCAGCAGGTTGTAGTCGCTGACGATCCACAGGAAGCCGAGGTAGAGGCCGATCAGGGTGGCCAGCACCGCGTAGGTCAACGTGATGCGATGCAGCAGGCCGAAGAGAATCGCCGCGACGCCCAGGCCGACCCCGACGCCGAGGTCCCCTTGGATCCAGTCGGCCAGCGCCTGCTGGAGGATTCCCCGAAAGAGCAACTCCTCGCCCAGACCGGCCAGAAGCGAAATCACCGCCATTTCCACCAGCCGGAAGTCCCGAAACAGCGGTAGGAGCATCTCGTCGACCACGCGGACCAGCTCGACGAACGGCCGCAGCGGACACTTGATGCACAACCAGACGGCCGCCAGCGCCGGCAGCGTGGCGGCCAGCCCCCAACCCACGCCCCAAGCCCCCGCGGAGAGCGTCTGGGGGAACGACTGCAACGGATCGAGGCCCAAGAGCGCGCCCAGTCCCACGGCCACTACTGCCAGCCCGCCCTCGAAGATCGCCGCCACCAGGGCGAAGTTGCGCGGGGGTTGAATTTCCTCGTCCATCATGCCCGTTGGTTATACCAATACGGCCGGCACTTCGGAACGGGCTGCGCGGATCTGCGGCCGAAAACCCGTTTCGATGAAAGAAAAACGAAAAAGGTCCTTCAGTGATTTCCGCGGCTCACTTTCCGGTCCATCGAACCTGACGGCACGGGGGAGTACGGGTTCCTCTTCTCTGATTCCACGTCTTCGAGCGTCGTGAACAGAGAAGAGGAACCCGTACTCGTCCTTGAACCCGCTGTTTCACCCGGCAGCCACGAAATTGCCCAAAGAACCCAAAAAAGGCCGGGCAACCGCAGTTGCCCGGCCCGGAATCGACTATCAACTGCGGCTTCTCGCCTACCGCTCCCGCTCGAGCAGCTCCCTCAGGGCTCCGCGGATCTCCGCCATGTCGCGGCGGAGTTGATCCACCTGGCCACGCAACTCGTTGATCATCCGCTCGGGACCCTCCGGACGCGGGCCGTCGGGAACCTGGCCGCCGCGCATCATCCGCTCGACCTGTTGGGCGAGCATCTCGGCCTGGTCTGGCATCCCGGCCGCGCGAAGGTTCTCCACCGCGACTCTCAGGTGCTGGATCCGCCGCTCCATGTCCGGGCCCGGTGCCGGGCGATCCGGACGGGGTTGATCCGGACGGGGTTGATCCAGACGGGGCTGATCCGGACGGGGCTGATCCGGACGGGGTTGATCCGGACGGGGTTGATCCGGACGGGGCTCTCCGCCTCGCGCGGCCGCGGCAATCTCGCGCATCTGGTTCTGGATCCGCTCCAATTCGCCGGCCAGTTCCCGGACCGCCGGGTGGCCTTCCCCGTGTTCTCGCAAAACGCCTTCCAACTCGCGCCGGATCTGAGCGGCACGCTCCTCCAACGCCCCGTGCTCGCGCCTCAGCGCCATAATCCGCTCTTCCCCCTCGCCACGGGGCTGATCGGGACGCTCGCGGGCCTCGCGTTCACGAGCTTCGGCCCTTTCGCGCTCCGCCGCCTCACGCTCGCGAACTTCGCCTTCCTCGCGTTTTGGCGCTTCACGCTCGCGGGCCTCGCCTTCGCCCTCGCGTTTTGGCGCTTCACGCTCGCGGACTTCGCCTTCCTCGCGTTTTGGCGCTTCACGCTCGCGGACTTCGCCTTCCTCGCGTTTTGGCGCTTCACGCTCACGGACTTCGCCTTCCTCGCGTTTTGGCGCCTCACGCTCGCGGACCTCGCCTTCGCCCTCGCCTTCAAGGACAAGTTTCCCCTCGAGCTTGGGGCCTTCGCCCTCCTGCCCTTCGGCGGCCACGGCGTCGCTGGAAGTCACGCCCCAAAGCGTGACCAGCGCGACGGCCGCCAGCGACCGACGCCACGAACTGGAAAATACCTTCATCGTCGTTCCTCCTTCGTTCAGGGTAGCCTGGGCTCGGGCCCAGGCCGTACAAGTAATTGCCACGATCACCAATGCCACCGGAAACAGGGTCTTCACGCAGACCGACCGGCCGCGGCCCGGGGCTCGCCACGGCCCGGCTCGAAGATTCAGCAGCCGCTCCACGCGGCGGCCCAACGCCGACCGAAAGCCGGGGCCCTCGATCGACAGCCATCCCAACCTCGGGCGGCTGGAAAAACGCCGGCCCATCGCCACCAGGCAGGACGCCAACACCCCGGGGCCGTCGGGGACCAGCAGGCTCGCCTCGTCGGCCGCCACCTCGCCGGCAGAGCGCAACCGCCGCCGCGACCACCATGCCAGCGGGTGCCACCACAACAACGCACACGCCAGATCGGCCGCCAGTTGCCACGCCGGATCGCCGGCACGCAGATGGGCCAACTCGTGGGCGAGCATCGCCTCCTGCTGCCGCCGGTCGAACTCCTCGGCGAAACCCGTCGGCAGGAGCACCGTCGGCCGAAAACTGCCGAACGCCACCGGCGCCCTCAGTCCGCCCGACTGCAACACGCCGACCGGACGCCGGATGCCCAATCGCCGGGCCAGCCCGCGAACGCACTCGCACAGGCCGGCGTCGACGACCGGTACCTGCCGCCGCCGCAGCACGCAGAGCAACAGCCGGGCGAACACGGCCCGACCGGCCACGACCGCGGTGCCCAGCAGCCAAACCAATCCCGGCCACCACACGCAAAACGGCCGAACCTGCGAGATGACGGCCGGCGGAGCCGAGGACGCCGCCACGAAATCCGCAGCGAAATCCCCGTAGCCGTCCTCCCGGCCGAAATCGAACTCGCCGAACGGGGCCATGTCCCACGATTCGGCCGGCACCGGACCAATGTCCGTAAATGCCGCAAGACCCGGCCCGGTGAACTCGCCCATGCCGGGCGAAAACGTCGGCAATTC
>DATLAN010000176.1:0-5223 GCA_035527455.1 Thermoguttaceae bacterium | reverse complement strand
CGCCCTGCGGCGGGGCGCGTCAAGGGGAGGCCTTTACTTCAGCCGAATCCCTCTTGTCGCTCCGCGACCCCGACGATTTTCCGAACCAGCCGAATCATGTGGCAACGCCCACTCCGGAAAATCGACGAGGCCACCCGCGGCAGCCGCATCACACGGCCGGGCCGCTGTGCATCTCTACTGGACCGACGCTCGCTCCAGCCCGTGTTGGGTGGGCAAAAGACAAGCACCGGCCGAAGAAGCACTGGCGACACGCCAGTGGCACCCGGCGCTCACTCGGCACGATTCACGAACCGCATGCATGGATGGGGCGGCTTCTCGCTTAACGTGTCAGGCTCACGCGGACATTTGGGCCGCCCGGCCCAAATGTCCGCATGAGCCTGTTGTTAGAGTTTCTCTAGCGCATGCAAATGCAGTTCCTTCACGCGCAAGCCTCCCGTAGCTGGGACTTTCTCAATCACGTACAGCAGTCGATTGAGCCGTGCCCTAGTATACGCCAACCACATGCAGATGTGCGCGCTCTTAGGAGACAGACGTTGGGGCACCGGAACAACGAGGCGGCTAGTCGGCGTACCACCTTCAGCGGCATACGAGTTGAGTAGCTCACTAAAGGCTCCAGCAGCCAGATCTGGCACCGAAGCCAGATCCTCGATTTGGAGAGACCCATTATCGCATCGCGTCGTACCGCACCTGATGTGCCTCAGATTGTGCTGCAAGTATTGCTGAAACACTGCTGCCCAGAGGCCTGTAAGCTCGACAACCCTCTCGTCATTGGCAGCAATAGCGTCTTGGTCCGTATACCAAAGTACGTTCTGGCCCTGACGGGAGAGGCCTGCCAAGAAGAAACTGACGAAGTGGATGACACGCAAGAGCCGCTCAAAGACACGCGCATCGTAGTGGCAGTACGGAAGCAAAGCTGGGGAACTGAAGTCCATTGCTCCTTCTTCGCAGAAGAGGCTGGGGGTCGCACGGTTCACTGCCAAAACTACGCAGAGCCCCGGTATCTGGTCGGCCGCATTCAGGAAGCACGGCAGCACCCGCCTCTTGCAGGAATCGCCGAGGCCCTTGAAGGAGATCCGTCTGCGTCCAACCTTGAAAGAGCGGCGGAGTTCCACGCGCGCCGCCTCCCATGCGTGCCATCCGACCGAGCCTATGATCAGGATTGCGTAGGTCTCGAAGGTAGACCCCTTCTGCTGGCCGCTGTAGTCAGACGTAACCACGAGCGTGGGACTTGCGCGCAGATCTCGAACGCAGTCAAGCGGCGCTTTTGAAACTACCGCGTCCAGCGTATTCATGAAGCCCAGATCGGGGCCGGATATAGAAGACCACCTGTCCATCTGTCCTGATCTAACGACCCCCATCACCGGGCCGCCGCCAAGTGACTCTCCATTTGAAACCGGCCGGATCGGCGGCTCCGGTGCATGCGATTGTTATGCAGATGTTTGCACCGCGTGTTTCTCGACCACCTGCATGAATTGACTGTACATTTCTTCCGCATCGGCATCATCACCGGTCGCGATTTGGATCATCAGTTGAAGAAACATCATATTCCCAGACGTGATCCCCGCGTCGGGAATAGCGGCAACGTCTTGATCGTCGAAATCCGGGTTGGTTGGAATCTCGACTTCGCGGACCCACCAGCGATCGATTCTGGTGACCAATTGATAGATTGATCCGATCAATTCGACATTGATGTCAGCATCGTTAGTTGCGATGAATTTCGGAAGGTCGTGGGCCAATTGATTTCGATGTTCACGGATTCGATCCACCAATTCGATATCCGAATCATCCACCACATGCATTTCGCGGAACCACAGAAGTGACGCGCGCAACGGACTCTTGTGGCGGGACAAAACGTCCCTTTGGTATTTGGGATCAACGATGCAACCCTCTTGGTTGAAACCGTTCGTGAAGAAGGCGCGGATTTGTTCGATGATCGAGTTTCGTAGCGTTTCGTATGCGGCGAGGAACAGCGAAGCGATTATCAGGTTCAATTTGAGTGATGCGGGGTTGAGAAATTTGGCCCAGCTTTGGAAGACGTCTTGTTGGTGCTTTTGCATTGCGGTGTCCTCCGTGCAGAGTGAAATTACGTTCGAGGTAGGACACAAATCTGTGAGTACGGGTTCGGTCGGCTCATCTGCATAACTCTGTTAGTAGGCGGATCGGCCTATACCTCGGACTTGCGTGTTAGGCCGACGAACCTGCCAGCGTATTACGAACTCTGATCGGCGACTTCTCGCCCAACAAGTTCTTTGGTGTCAACAGGTTGGGAAGCCTCACCCGTCTATCATGTGGTCTTATCCGGTTTTCCATATAGCACGCAGACTGCTTCCGCGATCTATAGGCTATCGGCGGAACTACGAGCCCCCTTTCTCCTGCCCCCATTATCCCGCCCTGCGGCCGGACGCGTCAAGAGGAGAAACCCTTGAACGAAGGCACCCGGCTTGCCGCAGCTTTCGCGTTTTCGTCCCTTCGCGATCCTTCTCCTGTGCGGCCCATTTTCCGGTCTTGCAGAATGGCACGAAGTAGGGTACACTTGTTCACGTATATATCGTGCGCGATTGTTCCTTGACAACTCGCGATATGGCTTCCTCGGCGCGGCAGCGGGGGCGTGCTTGATGGCCGGAAAGCGAATGTCGGGCGTGGCCTCGGGCAATTGTTGGACTCGGATTGGCGAAATATGCAAAAAATGAGCATCTATTCCCAAGTGCCTCTGGTGAAACGACTTGCGGCGAGGCGAAGGGCCGCGAAGGTAACCGAGGGCGGGTTGCGTGTCAAGGGGGGGCCGATCGACACAACTCGCTGGCACGCAACGGGTTACAGTGGCGACAAGGTGGGAAACTCCACCGCGCGCCCAGGCGTGGGGCCTGAAACAATACAGTCGCGCGGGCAAAACGCGGATCGGCCTCGCGTCGTAAGCCGTTGATAATGAAGACCTTCCGGTCATCCGCACGGGCGGTCGAGGCCGCCATTGTTGCCCCAGAGCCGTCGAAATGGAAAAGAATGGTTCGTTCGACTGAGGCGTAGCTGGTATCACGCCGCACGCCGATCGAGCGAAACCCGCTACGTGCCCGGCGTGTCGAGATAGGGGTCTTGGCCCATTTGGCGCTGCATCTTCTTCCGCTCCTTCTCGAAGTACATCAGGGCCTTTCGCTGGCGGAAGTGGCGGCGCTCGACTTTCTTCTGGGCCTTGCGGAACAGTCGGGTGAACCGGTCGAACGTGCCGTTGGAGTTCTCGCCCCGGTCCTTGTACTTGCGCGACTTCTCCGGCCCCAGGCCCGTCAGCAGCAGTTCGTCGTCCAGCGCCAAAAACTGCCGGCAGGTGCCCGGGTCGCCCTGGCGACCGCAGCGGCCCATCAACTGGCGGTCGATCCGCGCCGAGTCGTGCATCTCGGTGCAGATCACGTGCAGGCCGCCGAGATCCGCGATCCCTTCGCCGAGCTTGATGTCGGTGCCCCGCCCGGCCATGTTGGTCGAAACGGTCACCTTATCGGGCAGGCCGGCCCGGGCCACGATATCGGCCTCGGCCTGGATGTGGTTGGCGTTGAGCACGGAGTGTTCGACGCCCTTGGCCTCGAGCAGCTTCGAGAGGAGTTCCGACTTGTCGATGGACCGGGTTCCGATCAGTAGCGGCCGGCCCTCGGCGTGCAGGCGGCACACTTCCTCGACCACGGCGTCCCACTTCTGGTCGGTGGTGCCGAAGATCCGGTCGGGCAGCCGCTGGCGGATCTCCGGGCGGTTGGTGGGGATCGCCATGACGTGGCAGCGATAGATCTTCCGCAGCTCTCGGGCCGAAGGCATGGCGGTGCCGGTCATCCCGGCCAGTCGTTCGTAGCGGAGGAAGAAGTCCTGGATGGTTATGCGCGCGGCCTGCCCGGTGGCCACGGTCACGTCGACGCCCGCCATGGCCTCGACCGCCTGGTGGATTCCCTCGCGCCATTTTCGTCCCTCGGCCAGCCGGCCGGTGAACTCGTCGACGATCACCACCTCGCCGTCGCGGATCACGAATTGCCGATCGAGATGATACTCGCGGTTGACCAGGATCGCCCGCTCCAGGTACTGATAGATGTTGACCATGCCCACGGTGTCCAGATCGGCGGGCTTGGGCAGCAGCCGGGCCTTTTGGCGGCCTTCGCGGGTCAACTCGGCCTTCTTTTTCTCGTGATCGTATTCATAATCCTCGTCATCGATGAACTCGTCCATTACGGTGGAACACCACCGGTAGCATTCGACCTCGATCCGCTGCTCTTCGGTGGGAATCGCACTGATGATCAGCGGCGTACGGCCCTCGTCGATGAGGATGCTGTCGGCTTCGTCGACCAGGGTGAAGTAGGGGTCGCGCTGGACCGGTTTTTCGTGCGCCGCCCGACTGCCCTCCTGGAGCATCCCGCCCAACAGATCCGATTGTCCCTCGCCGATGCGGCGCAACAGCAGCCGATCGCGGAGGAAGTCGAACCCGAACTCCTTGGCCGTGCCGTAGGTGACGTCGCAGGCGTAGGCCTTGCGGCGGACGGGCTGCGGCATCTGGGTCTCGACCACGCCGATCGTCAAGCCCAGGGCCTCGTAGATCGGCCGCATCCACTCGGCGTCGCGGCGTGCCAGGTAGTCGTTGACGGTGGCCAATTGGCAGCCTTTGCCGGTCAACGCGTAGAGGTACATCGGCAGCGTGGCGGTCAGCGTCTTGCCTTCGCCGGTCTGCATCTGGACGATGGAGTGGTGGAACATGGCGATGCCGCCGAGAAGCTGCACGTCGAAGTGGCGCATCTGGATCGTGCGCCGTCCCGCCTCGCGGATTAGGGCGTAGCCTTCCACCAGCAGTCGGCTGAGCGGTTCGCCGCTCTTGGCCCGATACTGCAACGACAGGCTCCGCTTGCGGAGTTGCTGGTCGCTGAGTTCCTTCAACTCCGGTTCGAGCGCACCGATCTTGGGTACCAGCTTGGCCCAATGCGTCAGCCGCATCTGGTTGGGTCCGCCGGCGACCGACCGGAGTCGCGACTGAAGTCCGGGAGGGAGTTCGCTCAAAATGCTGCGTCCTGGGGAGAATTTGCCTTAGGGTCGCGCGGAAACAACTCGCTCAAATGGGGTGGCACGCCTGCCTTCGCCAACGCCGCAAGGTTGTCAATCGGCTGGGCGTTGCCGGCCATGAGACTGTGCATGTACGGATTCCGGGCATAGACGCAGGAGACCTTGCCCGGGTTCGCAATCGCCCAGGCGTAGGCTTCGCCG
>DATLAN010000175.1:0-12144 GCA_035527455.1 Thermoguttaceae bacterium | reverse complement strand
GTCGGTTGTCAGTTGTCAGTTGTCAGTTGTCAGTTGTCAGTTGTCAGTTGTCAGTTGTCAGTTGTCAGTTGTCAGTTGTCAGTTGTCAGTTGTCAGTTGTCAGTTGTCAGTTGTCAGTTGTCAGCATCTGTACACTACCTGCCACTCGCCACTCACTCCATCCCCCCGCAACGCAGTGCGGGGGCGTTTCATTTTCCCCAAGCCGCGCTCACTCCCCACTCACGACTGCGAAGCCGCAAGCGGCACTCCCCGCTCCCCACTACCCACTATCCACTATCCACTACCCACTGCCCACTGCCGCTCACTCCGCCGCCTGCGACTCCACCGCGGCGACCTCGGGGGCGTGGTGTGCGGGGAAGTCGAACCGGGGCTTGATGAACTCCTCGAAACCGTCGACCAGCGACGAGTCCAGACGCGGCTGCTCTTGGAGTTTCCAGGGCAGGCGGATGGTGAACGTGCTGCCCTTGCCCAACTCGCTTTCCACGGAGACTTCGCCGCCGAGCAGCTTGCAGAGTTCCATGACGATCGACAGCCCCAGCCCGGAGCCGGAATACTCGCGGGTCATGGCGTCGCCGCCGAGCACGCCCTGTCGGCCCTGGCGGAACTTCTCGAAGATCACCTGCTGGTCCTCTTCGGCGATCCCCACGCCCGTGTCGCTGACCTCCATCACCAGGGAGCCCTCCCCGTCGCGGCCGGCGGAGACGGTGATGCGGCCGCCCTCGGGCGTGAACTTGATGGCGTTGGAGAGCAGGTTGTTGAGGATCTGCTGCACGCGGGCCTGGTCCTGGTGCATCGGCGGCAGACCCTCGCGGACCTGGGCGAGCAGGTCGATGTTCTTCTTTTCCGTCAACGGCCGGGCCATGTCGCATTGGGCCGCGATCACCTGGGCGAGTTGGAAATCGGTCAGGCGGATCTCCATCTTGCCGCTTTCGATCTTGGCCAGGTCGAGGATGTCGTTGATCATCTCCAGCAACATCCGGCCCGACGTCTGGATGTTCTTCACGTAGCGGCGCTGCTTCTCTTCGAGCGAATCGATCGAGCCGAGCACGTCGCTGAAACCGAGGATGCTGTTCAACGGCGTGCGCAGCTCGTGGCTCATGGTGGCCAGGAAGTCGCTCTTGACGGTGTTCATTTCGTAGAGCCGCATGTTGACCTGGGCCAGTTCGTCGACCTTGCCGTCCAGGTCGGCGTTGACCTGGCGGAGTTCCTCCTGGGCGCTGACCAGGTGGCCCAACATGCGGTTGAAGGCCACGGCCAGCGTCTGGAACTCGTCGCCGGTGGTGATGTCGGCCCGTTGCGAGTGGTCGCCGTGGCTGATCGCGTCGCTGACGTCCCGCAGGTGCCTCAGCGGCTTGACGATCACGTAGCGGATGATCAAGTAGGAGCCGAACATGGCCAGCGAGGCGGTGACGATGGCCGTGGTCCAGAGGATGGCCCGGTTCTCGTACCGCTTGTCCTGCGTGGATTGATAGGGATTGGGAATGGTGACCTTGGCGATCGCCACCAGGTCGCCTTTGTGCAGGGGCGTTCCCACGCCGAATTCGCCGCCCGCCGGCTGGGGAGACTGGAACGTGTTCAGTCCCAAGGCGTTGTGACAAACGGCGCAGCCCTCTTCTTCGGCCCAGATCGGCTGGTAGTAGACGTATTCGTTCGGAGTCGATCGGTCCTCGAAATACTTCGCCGTATCGGCCTGAGCGGAGCCGACTCTCACGCACGCCTGCAGGACCTCCTTGTCGAACGCATTCAACGGTTCTTTCTTGGGAGGTAGCGATGCGTTTGCCGGGTCCGGGGACCCGCCGGACACGTCCTCGGCCCCACTGGCACGGACGGGCTCGAGAATCGGCGTGCCGTTGTTCCTGTCCGGCTTGATGAACCCCCCGCGGTATTCCTCCTTGCTGAGGGTCGCCGTGAGGTACTTCACCAACTCCAGCGCCTGCGGGTCGTTGGGATCGGCGGCCAGCCGCTCCCAGTGTTCGGTGTACATGATCTGATCGACCAGCAGCTTGCCGTGGTTGCGGTTCTGCGAGTCGGCCAGCTTTTCGGTCTCGTCGACCAGCTTCTCGGTCTGGTTGCCGTAGATCAGGAAGCTGGCCAGGATCAGCCCCAGCAGACAACCCCCGAACAGGAGCAGACATTTCCGCTCCAGCCGGCTCTCGCCCAGCACGCGTTTGATCGATTGATAAGACATGGCCCTGGGGATCGGGGTGGGAAAATCCCCCAATTTCCGTATTGTACGGAAATCCCGCCGGCCATACCAGGGGAAGATGTGCGGATTTCGGGTTCCGCAAGCAGTGTAGCCGTCTCGCTCCGCGAGACGAAGCCTCATCCCGCGGAGCGGGATGGCTACTCTGAAAAGAAGCCTCATCCCGCCCCGCCCGCGGAAGAATCTACCGCTCCAGCCCCAAGCCGAACACGAAACCGGCGAATCCGGCGTCCTCGAGCACGTCGTCGTTGCCCACGCCGCCGAAAACGGTGTCGCTCGGCGCGACGATCACCCATCGTGCGGGCAACGGCCCCGGCGAAGAAGCCGCTTCCCGGCAACGGCCGGCAACGCGATGCCCAGGAGAACGCCCAGCAGCAACAGGGTTCCCGGTTCGGGCACGAGATAGGGCGGCGGGGGATTGGCGTGGGGAGGATCGCCCGGCGGCAGACCGCGGGAGAGATAGAGAAACTTGCCCAGCCAGATCTGCCCGAAGTCGTACTTGACCCCCTTGATGTTTTTCGCGCCGCACTCGATCTGCGTGACTTGGGGGAGGATGTTGTTCGCGGGATCGTAGTTGACGACCGTTCCCCAGGAGTCGGGCCACGGATCGCCGGAGGGCCATTCGAGCAGTTCCCCCACGCCGACCTTGACGTTCACGTACTCTTGCAGGATTCCGAACTGGCTGATCGTGTAGGACCCCAGCAAGAGGTCGTCGAAGGCGTAGTAGCCGTTTTCGTCGGTCCAGGTCACGAGTGTGCGAATCGGATCGTCGTCGTTGACCAGGCGCATCTCGATGTTCGGGAGCACCCATTCAATGTCCCAATCCCACGTCCCGTTCATGTTTTCATCGACGTAGACGGTCCCGGAGAGGCCGGCGGCAGCGGCGGGGGCGGCGCCGAGAAGAATCATCATTAAGCACGGCAGAAATCCATAACGCCGCGTCGGCGCAAGATGTGGCCATAAAGCCATGGTCCCGTCCTCCTGTTCCTTAGGGATCGTCGCTGCCTCGCAATTCGAAATCGAGTACCTTCGAACACATCGCAACCCAGGCACACAGCCCGAATTGCCCCAATATAACCCTTACAGGTCATGTAATCTTTATTATCCTAAAAAATAAAACTTTTTTTGTCAACGATATGGCGAAAGAATTTTCCTGACCGTCACGGATTTTGGGGGAGCGCCTGCAAAAACGTGACTCTAACGGGAATAATTCCCGTAGGGCTGGGCGAAAACAGGATGCGTGGCGGGGTGGGGAAATGAAGGAAGGTTGTGACTGGGTGGTGCCCCGACGGGCCCGGCGGCACCACCCAGCATAAGGGGTTCTCTGCACCATCCGTCCCTCTGGGGTGCATCACCCGGTAACAGGAGAAATATCATGGCTGATCGTCTGCGCACGTTCCCTCGGTGTCTGACGGGTGTCCTGATCGCGGCGGTCGTGGTCATCGGCTGCACCGGAGACATCGACGGGGGCCCATCATCGCTTCTTTCGTCTGCATATGGGGCGGAGCGACCCGAAGCCATAGCCGACCCTCTGACCACCCTGCTGGCGGAGATCGTGCCCGACGAGGGGCCCGCCAGGCCGCCTTATCAATTGGCCCGGTACGATCCGGGATTGAAGGCCGAGAAGGACGGCCAGGCATCGATGGCCCATCTGCGATCGCAGGCCGTCGTGCGGCAGAAGCGGCTGGAGGAACTCTGGCACCAGGTGAAACGGCAGCCTGGCCAATCGCTGACCCCGGGCCAAACGGCCGAGCGGAAGCTGCTGGCGTACGCCTTCGGGGAAGCCCAACTCGACGACGCCATGACGGCCGCCCGGCGTGCGGGCACCAAGTCGCGTTATCGGCTTGCCCGACTGCTGCTGGCCGAATGCCGCTTCAACGAAGCCGTGCGTGAATTGGCGGCCCTGGCCGACGGTGAGGCCAAAGACGGTGAGGCCAAAGACGGCGATGCCAAAGACGGCGATGCGGCCGAGATTGCCGATCGCGCTCTGGCTCTTCTGGTCCTTCATCAACAGGATCGCGAGGAACTCGAAGTCCTCGTGCCGGTGCTGCCCCTGGATTTCGATCTGGACGGCTACCTGCAACGCCGGGCCGAGAAGCCTGCGGCCCGGCGACTGATCGAGGGGTTGCGGAGGACATTGACCGTCGAACTTCGGACGATCGTCGAAGAGGAAATCTTGGAGGAAGAGTTGGAGCTGGTGGATTCTCCCGACGGAACGAGCATCCACGAGTATCTCAGGCGGCTTCAGCGCTTCCGCCCGGGCGGCCTCGACGAGAAACTCCACGAGCTGGGACAGCAACACCTGGTAACCACCGGCAACGAACTGGTCCTCTATCGGCCGGGGCAGGAGTGGATCACCGGCGATCGTGCCGATCTGAAGCTCTTCTCCGCGCTGAACGGCCCGCTGCATTTTCGCCTCTACCGCTTCGACGACGAAGCCGATTCCGAGCAAGTCACCGCGGAAAAACTCGCCCGGATGAAGCCCGAGCGGACCTGGACGCAGACCTATCTGCCGCTCTCGAAGAACAACCTCGAAGAGCCGCAGGAGCGGGACGTGATCGTCGAGGGGCTGCGCGAGGGATACTATCTGCTCTCGGTCGAGGCCCGTTACGCGCCGATGATCGCCGCCTGTCCGTTCCGCGTCAGCAACGTGGCCCTTTACGTGCGCACCGGGTGCAACCAGGGCGTGGTCCTGGCGGTCGATCGCCGCGACGGCAGGCCAGTGCCCAACTTGCCCCTGGAGTTGTCGATTTCCGGCTACCCCCGTGTCGATGCGGTCATTGACCGCGTACGCCCGGCGGAGGAAAGGGCCTTTCGCGACGGATTCCTCAACGGCCAACGCGATCCCGATGCGTCGGATCAAACCGACACCGAGGCATTCATGCGGACGGCCGAAGAGATCCTGCGGCAGGCGCGAGCGTATGCCCACGGCAGCGAAATCCGTCAGCAGTACCCCGACTTCCACCAGACCCGGCAGCTTCGCACCGGCGCCGACGGCTCGGCCGGCTTCGCGCTGGATCTGACGCGGACCGATTATCGCTACGACTTGCTCGTCGAGCGAGCGGACAAGCAGCTCGACGCGGCCGCCCTGACACGCACGCGGATCGAGTACCAGCATCCCGAGGCGGAGCCGGATCGCACCAAGGCCGTCGTCTGGTTGGCCCAGCCGATCCACCGCCCGGGCAGCACGGTCGAATTCAAGGGCATCGTGCGGCGTTTCGACGGTCTGCGGGTGGCCGTCCACCAGCGCGGTCAGCCGGGCGAGGTCGAGGTCGTCGTCCGCAGCCCGAAAGAGACGCTGTGGGAGGGACGCTGCGAGGTCTCCGCGGCGGGCACGTTCCACGGCAGCTTCGAGATCCCGCTCAGCGCCGCGTTGGGGCCGTGCTCGTTCACGGTCGACGGAACCGGGGCCTCGCCCTCGACGCCGCTGAAGGTGGCGGAATTTCGGCTGCCCACCTATCGGGTCGATTTCTCGCTGCCCTCGCGGACGCACGCCGGCGGCGAACGGGTCGAAGCCCGCGTGGCGGTCGAGTATTTCACCGGCAAGCCGGCCGTCGGAGCCCAAGTGGAACTGGTGCTGGAAACGGGCGACGCCAGTCCGCCGACGGTAACCGGGCTGACCGACCAGGAAGGCCGCGTCGGGCTCTCGCTACCCTTGCCGCAAGTGCAGGAGGCCCGGTACCTCGAGGTCCGCGCCACGGTGATGGACGCCTCCGGCCAGACCTACTCCCAAAGCGACAAGGTCTCGTGTTCGCCCAGCGCGTTTCGGGTCCGCGTGGAACCGTCGAAGTATTCGGCCACGCACCGCGAATCGATTGAGGTGAAGGTCCGGGCGACCACGTGGGAAGGCGATCCCGTTGCCGGAGCGACCGTGGTTCTCGACGGCCAGAGGCACAGCGCCACGACCGACGAGACTGGAACGGCGACGTTCCAAGTGACAACGGCCGCCGAGGGAGATCGCCAACCGCTTCATGCGACCGTCATCGCCGACGGAAAGGTGGTCCGTGATACGTCGCGGAGCATTGGTTTTGGAGAACCCATTCCGGCGGAGGATCCTTTTGGGGGCCCGGATGTCGTGGAACCTACCGACGACGAGCCGCCGCCACCACCCGGTCTCGGATACCCGGAATACCCTCAATACATCGACGCCGGCACGCCGCTGGAGGTGACGCTCAAGGTCGAAGGCCCGGCCGAGCGGCGGAGCCTGGTCGCCGTGTTCGCGGAAAACACGCGGATGCTCCACTCGCAAGTGCTGCAATTGCCGCCGGGCGACCACCGCGTGACGATCCCCACGCAGAAGGACTGGGCCCCCAGTCTCAACGTGACCGTCGTGCTGCTCGACGGAAAGCAGACGCACGAGCGCAGGTTCCATTGCTATCTGCGACCGACCGAACAGTTCCTTACGCTTGAGATCGACATTGACAAGGCCGAGTACAAGCCGGGCGAGCCATGTACGGCGCTCATCACGGCCACCGACCACGAAGGCCGCCCGGTGCCGCGAGCCGAAATCAGCCTGGGCGTGGTCGACGAAGCGGTTTACGTGTTGATGGAAGACCCCACGCCCGACCTGCAAAGCTTCTTCTTCGAGTATCGCCTGCCGCAGCTCTGCCGAGGAAATTACGACTGGCCGCCGCCGGAGTCCGAGCCGCTCTGGTTCTGGCTGGGACCGAAGTACGCGTGGGGTTGTTATCCGCCCGTTGCTTACGGCGAAGGAAAGGGCGAATTTCTCCGCAGATACGGCGGCACGAGTGCAAGCGAACGGTCGAGGCCCATGCAAGTCCGCCGCGACTTTCGGAACACGGCCTTCTGGGTCGCCGACCTGGTGACCAACGGCGAGGGCAAGGCCCGCGCGACGTTCGATCTGCCCGACAACCTGACCCAGTGGCGTTTCACCGCCCGGGGCGTGACGGCCGAGACCAAGGTGGGCGAGATCCGCGCCGGCCGCCGCACGTTCCTGCCGCTGCAAGTCGAGCTGCTCCTGCCGCGGGCATTTCGGGCCGGCGACCGCATCGATCTGCCCGTGGTGCTGCACAACAACACCGACCAAGGCCGGGAAGTCGCCGGCACGACGCGCCTCAACCACGGCAAGCTGCTGCCATGGGGCCGGCGACCGCTGGCGGCCAAGGCGGACGACCGCTTCACGATCCCGGTGACCGCAACGGCGGCCGGAGAGATGTTCGTGTTCGCTTCGGTACGCGATGCGGCCGACGGCGATGCGGACGCGATCGAGAAGAAGCTTACCGTGCTGCCGCGGGGGCACCGTTTCACGCTGAGCTACTGCGGCCCCTTGAGCGAAGCGGCCACCGTGGAACCCGACCTCGGCGGCCCGTTGACCGAGGATGGAGTGACTTTGACCATCCGCCGCGAGCCGGGGCTGGCCGGGCCGGTCTGTTCGGCGCTGGAGGATCTGATTCAATACCCCTACGGCTGCGTGGAGCAGACGATGAGCCGCTTCATGCCCGCCGTGGTGGCAGGCCGGGCGATTCGCCAGGCCGGGCTCGAGAGTCCCGCGGCCGGCCGCCTGGACGACGTCTTTGCCAAGGGGATTGCCCGACTGGCCGATTTCCAGCACGACGACGGCGGCTGGGGTTGGTGGAAAGACGACGCGACCAACGACTTCATGACCGCGTACGTGCTCGAGGGCCTCGCCCTGTGCCGGCAACTCGACCATCCGGTGCCGTCGCGGATGATCGATCGGGCGCAAAGCTATCTGCTCGGGCGGCTGCGGGAAGGGAAGCTTCAGGGTTCCCGGCCGCACAGCGTCGGCGAGGTGAATCTCCGCGTCTACGCCGCCCATGCCCTGGCCACCCTGTATCAAGAGGACCTCCAGCGCTACGGGCAGGCCGTCGGCGAACTCTCCTCGGCGCTTCGGACCGCCGAGGCCGATGCGCCCGGCGGCCTGCTCGACCGGATTCTCCTGGCCGACGCCTGGCGGCGGCTGGGCAATTCGCATCCCGGGGAATCGCTCCTGGTGTTTCTCGGCGAAACGGTCGCGCCGGAGCCGGGCAACCGCCAATCGATCTTCATCACCGCCGGACTCCTGCAGCTTGCCGCCGCGCTGCAATCGAAAGACGCACGCTGGCAGGAACTCGCCCGGGAACTCGTCTCGGTGCGCCGTGGAAGCTCCTGGGGCGACACGCTGACCAACTCGGCGGCCGTGCGCGGGCTGGCCGCCATGCTGGCCGCGTCGCGCGGGGAGGAAGAGGTGCCGGTGGTGGTCCAGGTCGATGGACGTCGCGTCGGCGTGCTCACGCGCGAGCAGGGCAATGTGATCGTGCTGAAGCGCGACGGCGTGAAACGGGTCGCATTGTACCCGGGACTCGGGGGCAGCGACGATTTCTATTCGGTCCGCGTGGAAGGCTTTTTGGAGAGTCCTCCGGAGAATCCCCCGGAACCGGCCGTCACGCTTCGCACCCGCGTGTTCTGCGTGCAGGGACAACTCGAAGAAGTGGCCATGGACCGCGCGGGCCGGATCGCCGTACCGCGCGGCGTGACGCTGGAGGTGCGAGTCGACGTGGAGTTGACCCGGCCGGTCAGCCACGTGCGGCTGACGGTTCCCCGTCCGTGCGGCGTCGAGTTGCTTCGTCCGCCGCAGGTCGGCAGCGGCGTGGTGGCGACCGAGGAACGGGACGACGCCTTGCACTTCTTCATCGAGCACTGGGAGCAGGGCTCGCGGCAGATTCGGTTTCCGGTTCGGGCCGAGGTGAGCGGCACGGTTTTTGCACCGCAGCCGGAGTTCGTGCCCATGTACGCCGATTCGCTGCCGACGGCCGTTGCGGCGCCCGTGCAGTGGGTGGTTGCCGAGTGATTGATGCCCGGGTGTCGCTGCCTCAAGAAAGGGGGGTTCCGTTGCAAGATGCGCAAAAGGCGCATAATAGGGTGCGGCGCATCGTTTCCACGTCTCGTCACCACAATAACTGATGCCCGGCGGGATTTCGTAGAGTACAATAGCTAGGAAAGGATGCGTTGGGTGTCCGAGGGCTTTCCGGACGATACGGTCGCAGAAACCGTTTCGCCCGCAAGCCGGGACGGAGATTTGCCGATATTCTTTGGGAACAGAGTGACGAGAATCGAGCCTCTCGCTAACTATTCCGACGGAGGTGCCAACCCTTAAGCGTTAGCTCGGGTCAGAAGTGGCTGGTGCGATAGCACGCCCGACCCTCGCTAGTCTCGCAGCGACGCATCCGGTCGCAATGAGCGAGAGGTTTGACTTTTACGCCGCCGCTTTCCACGATAGGAAAGTCGGCGGCGTTTTTGTTTTCTTGATGCGCGGTTATACTGACAGACCCATGTTTCCCGGCGACCTGGAACGATTCGGCCCGCAACCAAAAGAGCCTCGGCTTCTCTCGCCGAGGCAGAGTCGCCGCTATTGCCGGCGGCTGGCCAGGCGGCACTACGAGAACTTCACCGTGGCCAGCTTCTTCCTGCCGCGGCGATTGCGGCGCCACTTCTACCACGTCTACGCCTATTGCCGTTGGGCCGACGACCTGGCCGACGAGACGGGCGATCCGCAGCGGAGCCTGGCGCTGTTGGGATGGTGGGAGGAGCAGCTTCGCGAATGCTACGAGGGCAAGGCAAGTCACCCGGTGTTTACGGCCCTCTCGGAGACGATCCGCAAGTTCGAGATCCCGGCCGATCCGTTGCTGGATCTGCTGGTCGCCTTTCGTCAGGACCAGCGAGTGACCCGATACGAAACCTGGGATGAGCTTCTGCAATACTGCCGCTATTCGGCCAATCCGGTCGGCCGGCTGGTGCTCTACCTGGGCCGCTCTCACACCGAACGGAAAGCACGCCTGGCCGATTCGATCTGCACGGGCCTGCAACTGGCCAACTTCTGGCAAGACGTCGCCGGGGATTTCGATCGCGGGCGGATTTACCTGCCGCAAGCCGACTGCCGGCGATACGGGTACGGCGAGCCGGATTTCGCCCGGCGGGAGTGCAACGAGGCATTCCGGCTGCTGTTGGCCGCGGAAGTGGACCAGGCGGAAGGGTGGCTGCGGCGCGGGGCGCCGCTGATCGACCTGCTGCCGTTCGAGCTGAAGCTCCAGGTGGCCCTGTTCGTCCGCGGGGGACTGGAGATCCTCGAAGCGATCCGGCGGCAGCACTTCGACGTCTGGACGTCCCGGCCGGTCGTGCCTAAGATGACCAGGCTGCGGATCCTCGCCGGAAGCTGGTGGCGGCTGCAACGCGGAACTCTCACCGGGGACGAGCTATGAACGTCTCGCCGGAGGTGATCGACGCCGGCTACGACGCCTGCCGCCGGATGGCGAGGCGGTCCGGGTCGAGTTTCTATCCGAGCTTCTTCGGATTGCCGCGCGAAAAGCGTCGTGCAATGGACGCGCTGTACGCCTTCATGCGTCACACGGACGATCTGGCCGACGATCCCCAAGCGGACGATGCGGCCGAAGCGCTTCGCCAGTGGAGGGCCGCGCTGGACGCGGCGCGCAAGGATCGGTTCGACCGGATCGGCAACGTCCCGCATCAAGAGTTGCTGCCGGCGGTGGCCGATATGCTCCGGCGCTATCGCGTCCCGCCGGAACACCTTCACGCCGTGATCGACGGTGTGGAAATGGACCTTAAGCGGCGGCGTTACGAGACGTTCGATGAACTGGAGGGTTACTGCGAGCGCGTGGCCTCGGCCGTGGGACTGGCGTGCGTTCACATCTGGGGCTTCACCGGCCGCGAAGCCCTGGAGCCCGCCCGCAAATGCGGCATCGCCCTGCAGCTTACCAACATCCTCCGCGATCTTCGGGAAGACGCCCGGGTGGACCGCGTCTATCTGCCGTTGGAGGATCTGCGGCGATGTGGATACTCGGTCGAGGATCTCAAGAACGGCGTGGCCGACGGGCGGTTCCTCCACCTGATGGACTTCCAGATCCATCGGGCCCAGTGGTTCTATCGCGAAGGTGCCGAACTGATGCAATGGCTGGAACCGTCGGGCAGGCGGATCTTCGGCATGATGACGTCGACCTATCGGGCAGTGCTTCGCAAGATCGAGCGCCGCCCGGCCAAGGTGCTCACGCGCCGCGTCCGCCTCGGCCGACTGAAGAAACTGCAACTCGCCCTGCGTTGGGCCCTGCTTCCCCCGCGGGCTGCTGCACTGGTATGATTCAGACAGCAAACAGTAGGCCGGAACAAGCACAGCGCAGTTCCGGCACGCGGGTTCACATGGATTCGTGTGGCCTTTGCTCACCAAGTGCCGGAACTGCGCTGCGCTTGTTCCGGCCTACACATCCTCACCGCTTCCAGTTTGAGATATGACCGATCCCCACTGCCCATCCCGTGGCCCAAGCGTCGCCGTCGTCGGGGGTGGACTGGCCGGCATGGCGGCGGCCGTGGCGGCGGCCGAAGGGGGACTTCGCGTCGAACTGTTCGAGCAGACCAAGAGCCTCGGCGGTCGGGCCGGGTCGTTCCGCGACGGGCGAACCGGCTTGACGGTCGACTTCTGCCAGCACGTTTCGATGGGCTGCTGCACCATGCTGGCCGACTTCTGCCGGCGGATCGACGCGGCCGACTGCTTCCGCCGCGACCGACGCCTGCACTTCTTCAGCCCGGAGGGTAAGCAACACGACTTCGCCGCGGCCGCCTGGCTGCCGGCCCCCTGGCACCTTCTGCCGGGCATTCTGCGTCTGAAATACCTCACGCTCGGCGAGCGGTGGGGAATCCTTCGCGCCCTGCGGCGGTTGACGCGAGACGCCGCGGGCGGCCGGCCGGCCGAGACCGTCGGCGCGTGGCTTCGCCGGCACGGTCAATCGCAGCGTGCGATCGAGCGGTTCTGGTCGGTCGTGTTGGTCAGTGCGTTGAGCGAAACGATCGATCGGGCCTCGCTCAGCGCCGCCCGAAAGGTGTTCCTCGACGGCTTTCTCGCTTCGCGCCGGGCGTACGAACTGGCAGTGCCGACCGTCCCGCTGGGCGAGATCTTCGATTGGCGCGTGCGGACG
>DATLAN010000174.1:0-7433 GCA_035527455.1 Thermoguttaceae bacterium | reverse complement strand
TCGGGACCATCGAGCGGCTCGATCCTCGGTTCGATGAGCTGATTGGGCCCGGGGCCGTGATCGAGAAGCTGGCCGAGGGATTCGAGTGGTCGGAAGGGCCCGTGTGGATTCGCGACGGCGGGTACCTGCTCTTCTCGGATATCCCGAACAACGCCGTGATGAAATGGAAGGAAGGCGAAGGGATCAACCTGTTCCTGAAGCCGGCCGGTTACACGGGCGAGGAACCGCGGGGCGGCGAGTCGGGTTCCAACGGCCTGCTGCTGGACGGGGCCGGCCGGCTGATCCTCTGCCAGCACGGCGACCGGCGGTTGGCCCGGCTGGAAGAAGACGGTCGCTTCGCCACGCTGGCCGACCACTACCAGGGCAAGCGGTTCAACAGCCCCAACGACGCCGTGCGGAAGTCGAACGGCGACATCTACTTCACCGATCCGCCGTACGGCATGGCCCAGGGCAAGCCGCGGGACCTCGATTTCTGCGGCGTGTATCGGCTCTCGACCGCCGGGCAGGTCACGCTGCTGACCCGGGAGATGACCCGGCCCAACGGGATCGGCTTCTCGCCCGACGAAAAGACGCTCTACGTGGCCCAGTCCGATCCGAAGAAGGCCGTGTGGATGGCCTTCGACGTGAAGCCCGACGGCACGCTCGGCGCCGGGCGGGTTTTCTACGACGCGACGCCACTGGTGGGCAAGCAGGGTTTCAAGGGGTTGCCCGACGGATTGAAGGTGGATCGGGCGGGGAACCTCTTCGCCACCGGACCCGGCGGCGTCAACGTGTTGGCGCCCGACGGCACGCTGTTGGGGCGGATCGACCCGGGCGAGACGACGGCCAACTGCTGTTTCGCCGAGGACGGCTCGGTGCTGTACCTGACGTCGGACATGTACCTGTGCCGGATCAGGACGGGGACGAAGGGGTTGGGATTCGAGCAGGAATAACCCGTGCATTTTTCAGCGGGGTGGCACGCCCTGAGGAACGAAGGGCGTGAAGAACACGGCAGACCACGCCCTTCGTTCCTCAGGGCGTGCCACCCCATCCTCAGGGCGTGCCACCCCATGGAACAAGTCGTTCCGGCGCGGCCGGTCATCGGGTCCAGGCCAGCCACTTCTCGAGCAACCCCTTGACGCGCGCGGTCAGCCGTGTCCGGTTGTAGGCGTCGCCGAGCTTGCGGATCGCTTCGGCCTGGGTGGGATAGGGATGGATCACGTCGGCCAGTCTTCCCAGGCCGAAATTGCCGGCGATGGCCAGCGTCAGTTCGGAAATCATGTCGCCGGCGTGTTCGGCCACGATCGTAGCGCCCACGATCCGGTCGCTGCCGGCGATCACGTGCACCTTCACGAACCCTTCGCTCTGGCCATCGAGCACCGCGCGGTCCACCTCGGCCAGTTCCTGGACGTACGTATCGACCTCGAAGCCCTCGTCCTTGGCCTGGTGTTCGTAGAGCCCGACGTGCGCGACCTCCGGACTGGTGTAAGTACACCAGGGGATCGTCAAGGCGCTGGCCCTGCCGTGGCCCAAGAACAGGGCGTTGCGGATCACGGTTCGGGCCATGAAGTCGGCGGCGTGGGTGAACTTGAAACGGGAACAGACGTCGCCGGCGGCAAAGATCCGGTGATTGGTCGTCCGCAGCCGGTCGTCCACCTTCACGCCGCCCGTGGTATCGAACTCCACGCCGGCCGCCTCTAAGTCCAGACCCTCGACGTTCGGCACGCGCCCGGCACCGACGAGGATCTCGTCCGCCACCAGGTCGGTCGTCGTCCCGTCGCACTGGAAATGGAGGACCTTTTCTTCCCGGTGGCTTTCGATCCGGGTGATTCGGCACTGCGTCACGATGCGGACGCCGTCGCGAACCATGGCCCGCTCGAGCACGGCGGCGGCCTGGCGGTCCTCGCGCGCGAGGATGCCGCGACCGGCCTCCAGCAAGGTGACCTGCGAGCCGAAGCGGGCGAGGGCCTGGGAGAGTTCGCAACCGACCGGGCCGGCCCCGATCACGGCCAGCCGGCGGGGCAGCTCGCTGAGCGCGAACACCGTCTCGTTGGTCAGATAGCCCGTCTCGGCCAAACCGGGAATGGGCGGTTCGGCGGGGCGGCTGCCGGTGGCGATCACCGCCTTCTTGAACCGCAACGTTTGACCGTCTACGTCGACTCGCTTGCCGTCGACGAAGCGGCCTTCTCCGAAGAAGACGTCGACGCCCAGGTCGCGGAACCGTGCGGCCGAGTCCTGCGGGCTGATCTCCGCCCGCAAACGGCGCATCCGCTGCATCACCCTGGCGAAATCGATCTGCACCTTGTCGGGGATTTCCACGCCGAACCGTCGTGCGGCGCGGACTTCGGCGGCGGCGCGTGCGGCCCGAATCAGCGCCTTGGAGGGGACACACCCGACGTTCAGGCAATCGCCGCCCATCAGGTGCTTTTCCACCAGCGCCACGTCGGCCCCCAGAGCGGCGGCGCCGGTGGCCGCGACCAGTCCCGCCGTGCCCGCCCCGATCACCACCAGGTGATAGCGATCCTTCGGCACGGGGTTGACCCAGCCGGGAGGATGCGCGTTCTCGACCAGGGCCTGATTGTACGGGTCGTCGGGCAAGACGCGGACGTGCCCGCCCTCGAGAACGGCGTGCGGTGTGTCAGACATGGGTTTCTCTCGCTTTGGTTCGGGGTTCAGGGCTCACTCCTTACCAGCTTCTCCAAGCACGGCACGACCAGGCCGGTCCAGCCGGTTTGGTGGCTGGCCCCGAGGCCCCGGCCCGTTTCGCCGTGGAAGTATTCATGGAACAGGATCAAGTCGCGGGAATCGGAATCGTCGACGCCGCGGGCTTCATCGGTTTGATAGGCCCGCCGCCCGCTTTCGTCCGGCAGGAAGATCCCGACCAATCGGGCGGCCAACTCCCGGGCGACCTGCTGCAGGTTCATCATTTGTCCGGAACCGGTAGGACATTCCACCTGGAAGTCATCGCCGTAGAAATGGTGGTAGCGCTGGAGCGACTCGATCAGCAGGTAGTTCAGCGGGAACCAGATCGGGCCGCGCCAGTTCGAGTTGCCGCCGAAGAGCCCCGAGTCCGACTCGCCGGGAACGTACTCGACGCGGAATTCCCGGTCGCCCGCATGAAGGACGTAGGGGTGCTCTTGATGGTACTTCGACAGGGAACGGATGCCGTAGGGCGAGAGGAACTCCCGCTCGTCGAGCAGATAGCCCAGCACGCGCCGGAGCCGCTGGCGGGAAGGGATGGCCAGCAGGTGCCGGCCGCGCGACTGCCCGTCGGCACGGGTCTCCATGTACGAGATGTGTTTCCGCAGATCGGCGCGGTGGATGAGGAACCATTGGAGTCGTTTGGCGAAGCCGGGCAGTTTGTCGATCGGCTCGTCTTCGAGGACCTCGACGGCCAGCAGCGGGATCAACCCGACGATCGAGCGGACCCGCAGCGGAATCGTCTTTCCCTCGGCGTGGAGCTGATCGTAATAGAACCCGTCTTCCTCGTTCCACAGCCCGGTGCCGCCGAGCGTGTTCATCGCGTCGGCGATGTGGACGAAGTGTTCGAAGAACTTCGAGGCGATGTCTTCGGTGGCCGGGTTGGTGCGGGCAAGCTCCAGGGCGATCGAGAGCATGGTGGTGCAATAGAACGCCATCCAGGCAGTGCCGTCGGCCTGTTCGAGGAAGCCGCCGGTGGGCAAGGGCCGCGAGCGGTCGAAGACCCCGATGTTGTCCAGCCCTAGGAATCCGCCCGAAAACAGGTGCTTTCCCCGCCGGTCCTTGCGGTTGACCCACCAGGTGAAATTGATCAGCAGCTTCTGGAACGTGCTGGAGAGGAACTCGCGGTCGCGCCGGCCCTCGGGCGCGGTCATCTGGTACACCCGCCAGCACGCCCAGGCGTGGACCGGCGGATTCACGTCGCCCAGATTGAATTCATAGGCGGGAATCTGGCCGCTGGGGTGCATGTACCATTCCCGCAGAAACAGCTTCAACTGCCCCTTGGCGAAGTGGGGGTCCAGCCGGGCGAACGGGATCATGTGGAACGCCAGGTCCCAGGCCGCGTACCAAGGGTACTCCCACTTGTCGGGCACCGAGACCACGTCGCGGTTGAACAGGTGCGGCCAATCGGAGTTACGCCCTTCCAGGCGGGACGGCGGCGGCGAAGGCATCTCCGGATCGCCCAACAGCCAATCCCGCACGATGTAGTGATAGAACTGCTTCGACCAGAGCATGCCCGCGCAGGCCTGCCGGGCAATCATGCGTTGCTGGGCGTCCAGTTCGTCGGGCAGGATCTCGGCGTAGTACCGGTCGGCCTCCTCGATCCGCCGGGCCATCACTTCGTCGAAGCCGCGATCGAAAGCGGACTCGGGTGCTTCATCCTCGGCGAAGAGCCGCAGGCGGATCGTCGTCCGTCCGCCCGGGGGAATCTCCAAACGGTAGTACGCGGCGGCCTTCGTGCCGAACCCGCCGGGATTGACCGCAGACGTCTTGGCGTGGATCACGTAATCGTGAAACGAGTCCTTCACGTACGGCCGGTGGCCCGGCGTTGCGTAGAGCCGTTGGACGTTGGTGTGGTTCTCGGTGAACAGCCACTGGGGCACGCTGCCGTCGGACGCCCGCTGGGCGGCGAAATAGAACCGTCCCAGCGTGACGTGGCTGGCCGCCAGCGTATCGTTCTCCACCTTGTGGATCAGCGGCTTGACCCAGCACCCTTCGTGCCGGCAACCCCAAGTCCACGTGTTGCGGAACCAGAGCGTGGGCAGCAGGTGCAGCGTGGACGCCTCGGGACCGCGGTTGGTCACGGTCAGGCGGATCAGCAGGTCGTTGGGCGTGCGCTTGGCGTACTCGGCCATGACGTCGAAATAGCGATGCTCGTCCAGCACGCCCGTGTCGGAAAGCTCGAACTCGGGTTCGTCGCGTCCGCGACGCCGGTTTTCATCGATCAGTTGTTCGTAGGGGAAACGTGCCTGGGGATACTTGTAGAGGGCCTTCATGTAGGAATGCGTGGGCGTGGAGTCGAGGTAGTAATAGCATTCCTTGACGTCCTCGCCGTGATTTCCCTCGGGGCCGGCCAGCCCGAAGAGCCGTTCCTTGAGGATCGGGTCCCGTCCGTTGTGCATCGCCACGGCGAAACAGAGCCGGCACTCGCGGTCGGTGATGCCCAGCAGGCCGTCTTCGCCCCAGCGATACGCCCGGCTGACGGCCTGTTCTTGCGAGAAACCGGTCCAGCAGGAGCCGTCGGGCGAATAGTCCTCGCGGACCGTGCCCCATTGGCGCTCGGCCAGATAGGGTCCCCAGCGCTTCCAGTTCTTCGTCCGCGCGGCGTCCTCTTGCAGACGCCTGCCCTCGGCGGTTTCCGCGTCCCGGTCAGTCATGACTCGTGTCCGGCGTCGGCATTAGTTCGTAGGGTGCGTGAAACGCACCACAACATCCGTTCAGTTCGTAGGGTGCGTGAAACGCACCACAACATCCGTTCAAATGCGTTGCACGCACCCTACAAGACGCCGGTTCCCACGCCGAAGCTTGGGAACCGGACGTCTCTTGGTTATCACCACCGATGGTCGTGACCGGCCACGGATCGATCAATACTTCGGCCCCGGCTCCATGGGCGGCTCGATCCGCTCGATCCCCTTCTTCATCTCTCCCATTTTCTCCTTGATCCTCTCGACCGTGGCGCCGATCCGGTACTTCTCGGGAGTCTCCAAGAACTTTTCCCGGTGCTCCTCCGAGGCGAAGAAGTACCGCATGCCGTCGAATATGGCGGCGAACTCCGGCTTGCCGGGCATGCGCTCCTTCGTGTCGATCAGGCAGACGGGACAATCGCCTCCCAGCGCCAGATCCGCGGTCTCGAATGGCAGGGGATCGGTCTCGAACGTCTCCTTGGCCTGCTCGTCGGCGAACAGGAACAGCCGACCGTTGTGGAACGCAGCCTGGTGAACATCCCCCGGCACACGCTTCCCCCACCGGGCAAACGTCACCACGCAATCGCCGCCCAGGGCCGGCACGAACTTCACCGGATCGGCCAGGAACGCGTCCTTGTGTTGCTGGTCCGAAAAGAGGTACGTACGGCCGTCATAAACGGTCTGAAATTCCGGGTTGCCCTTGACCCACTTTTGCATCTGGATGATCGAAACCGGGCAGAACCCTTCCAGAGCGACCGGTGCTTGCCCGGTCATTCTCTCGCGGATCTTCTCGCGGATCCTTTCCGTCATTTTGCCGGGCATCTGCTCCGGCATCTGCTCGCCCATTTTTTCGGCGGCCCCGCGAAGCTTCTCCATCGCCTTGGCCGGATCGATCTCCGGCGTCTGGCCCGGCTGTTGGGCACGCACCCACACATTCCACGCGATCAAGACGATCGCGAGCGACACGACGGCAAGGACGACTTTCGTGGTTCCTCGCATGGCTCTCGGCCTCCTGGGTTACGAGTATTGAAAAAGCCCCAAAAACGCAAGTTCGGCGCGATAGGCGTCGCAATCGGCCCGATGGAAGGTGACGGCCGGTGGGAATCGATGCCCCAATTCGACGGGCAGGAGAAGTCTCTCCGGTCCACAAAGGCAGGGTGGCCGCTCGATCGCCGGCGGGAAGAACAGCCGTCACGTCGGGCGGGTTGGTCGGTGTCGGGCCGAGGGTTTTCAGCCGCCGGAGTTCCGCAGAAATCGCATCCATCGAGTCGCCCCACGCTCGTGGTTACCGTCCCGCCAAGGCCGGGTGTCGAGGTATTCAAGCGTAGCACATCCGGTCGCGGCACCGCGCTGCAATCGGCTCCTACGCCCGGCCACTGCGGAACGGATTCCTCTCGAATGAATACTAGCCATCGGCAATCGCCCGAAAAGGCACGAAATTTTTCAGTATGATCCGTGAGAAAAGAATGGGGTTTGAACCAATACACTCCGGGTTAGGTGGCTCACTCGGAGGGAAACGCAGCACTTACCAGTTGCCATACGCACTTCGCCATGCGCTGATGGCCTACCTTTGACAGGTGGACAGCGTCAACTGTTGAGCCATTAGCTGCAAGTATTGAAAGAAATACGCGCTTAGGCACCAGTGCGACGTTGTGTTTTCTGGCCAGAGTTCGCTGAATACGACCGTATTCATGACAGAAGGGTGGAAGAGGCAACTCGAACATGATCAGTTGACGGCCAGGGGAGGCGACATGTGCGAGAAGAGCGTCCAGATCCTGGGAGAATTGGGCAGAAGACGTTGAACCGAGTAGATCGTTACCGCCAATTTCGAGAATGATGACCGGTGAATCGATGTGCTCGGCTTGCGCCCGTTTGAGGGCCGATGCCGCCCTTTCACCCACATGCGAGATGTCGTGTACTTTGACGTTATGACTGGACTTTTGCAATCTTTCAAACGGCATTGGAAAAATAGGCAATTTCGTGTCTAATCTCTGCGATTTCGGATGGCGCACAACGACCAGGGAGGGTCGGACCATGCCGGCTATCGTGGAGTTTCCCAAGGTGGTGCAA
>DATLAN010000173.1:0-4084 GCA_035527455.1 Thermoguttaceae bacterium | reverse complement strand
AGCACGAAGAGACCGTCGATTCGTCGGACTTCTCGCCTGACGGGAAGCGTTTCATCGCCAAACTGGAAAAGCTCCTCGATCGCCCCCTCTTTCCCAAAAAGGGCGGCCGTCCTCCCAAGGTCACAAACTAGGATGGTGTCTCTGGAATCCGCAAAAACTAGTATGGTGTCCCCGGAATTCCAATTGGCTTGCTTCCACGTTATTGGCCTGGATCGTCGGCCGTACCGTTGCGGTGGAGCCACTGGAGCATCTTGCGGACGCTTCCGGCGGCCAAGGCGATGCAGGTGTCGGCCGCCCCATAATAAAGGTTGAGCGTATCACCGTCATCGCCCAGCGTCCAGCCGCAGGGGAAGATCACGTTGCCGACGTCCCCGTCGCGTTCGTAGGGTGTTTCCGGCCCCATCACCCACGAGTCGCCGCGCAGCAGCAGCTTTTCGGGAGTTTTCAGATCGAACAGCGCGAGCCCCAGCCGGTAGAGGCAGCCGGCCGGCGTGTTGCGCACGCCGTGATAGACGATCAGCCAGCCTTGGTCCGTCTCGATGGGAGGCGGTGAAAGCCCCACCTTACTGGCATCCCACCACGCGCCGCGGCGGGCCTCCAGGATCATCTTGTGGCTGCCCCAATGGCGGAGATCGGGTGAGTAGGAGATCCAGATATGGGCACCGGCCCCCGCCGGGCTGACGGGCCGGTGAATCAGTGCCCAGCAATCCCCGACTCGGTGGGGCAACAAGGCCGCGTCCTTGTCTTCAGGCGGCATGATGTGCCCCAGCCGGTCAAAGCGACGAAAATCCTCCGTCAAGGCCAGCGACACGCCCGGCCCCCGCCGCGAAAATGAAGTGTACACCACGGCGTAACGACCCAACTCGGGAACAAAGGTGATTCTTGGGTCCTCGACACCCCAAAGCTCTTCCGGATAGTTCTGAGGGTCCGGCATCAAGGTGGGGCTGGAGTCGATCGTCCAGCCATCGATGCCGTTGGCCGATCGCGCCGCGCAAAGATGCGAATGCCCAGAGCGCTGCTCGACGCGACAAAGAAGCAAAGTGCTTCCGTCCGGCAGCCGTGTGGCGCCGGCGTTGAACACCGTGTTGACCGCGTACGGCCAATCATCGGACGTCAAGATCGGGTTGCCCGCATATCGGCAGAATAACTCGTCGTGTTGGTTGTTTCGCTTGTTCATTCGTCCGGTTTTCCAGGGGTGTTTGGCAGTTCCTCCTTGATGGGCTTGAGGGATTTGATCGCCAGCAGGGAGAGCAGCCAGGCCAGGGTCGACTCGGCCCCTTCATTCTCACTGACGCCTTCGACGTGCAATCCGTCGCGGCAACCGCCCGTCCGGTAATCGTACACCGCCTGGCCGAGGTCATTTTTGCCGAGAAACCAGTTGAAACAACGGCGGGCTTCCAGCGCCCAGCGTTCATCCCCGGTAAGGTTGCGGGCTTCGAGGCAGGCCTCCAGCATGGCGTGGGCCTCGACGGGTTGCTGGTCGAAGCAGGCTTTACGGCCGCCGCGCGGGAACCAGCCCTGATTTCCCACGGGTGAGAACACGCCGTCGCCGCCGGTCTGGACGCGGATCAGCCAATCCAAACAGCGCAGCCCCATTTCCGTCAAGTCACCGCGTTCCAGCCATTGCCCGCTCAACAACAGCGCGTGCGGTAGTCTGCCGTTGACATAATTGAGCGTGTTTTCCGGCCACACCCAGTCGTCGCCGACGTTGCCGCGAAAGGCCTCGAACAGTCTCAGGGCGAGTTCTTCGCGGATGCGTCGAACGTGGGCGTCGCCATTGTAACGCCGCAGGTAGGCGTGCACGCCGATCAGGGTGAAAGCCATTGCTCTGGGGGCCGTGAAACCCGCGGCTTCCTGGATCGCTTCCTTGAACAGTTCGACCGCGACGGCGCGCAAACTGTTGGAAGGTGCCCAGGTGACGGCAAAACCCAGTGCCCACAACGCCCGTGCGTGGCTATCGTCCGAACCGGCCTCTTCCAACCAGCGGCGATCATACGAAAGAAAATTGCGAAAGCGACGTTTGCGGCGGTTGTAGGCATGGTAGAGGAAACTCATACAGGTGTGGGCCATTTGGAGGGTTTCATCCAGGGCCGTTTGCCGGTGGGCTTGCAGGGCGACAATCAGCGCCCGCGCATTATCATCCGTGCAGTACCCGTGCTGCCGATCGGCAATCGTATAATGCCCGTGCTGAAGCACCCCCGTGCCGTCACTCAATGTCCGCAAGTAGTTGAGGTTCAACTCGGGCAGCGCCAGTTGCAGGGCAGGCGTCTGGGAAGACGACCGGGGCAGGATTCTGGGAAAACGCAAGCGCTGGTCCATCACGCCGCGGAACAGTTTCAGGTAGGCGTGCCCCACCTGGCGCCAGACCATCTCGCGGGTGAAGAGGTAGGCTTTCTTGCGCATGATGAGACGTTCGTGCTCGTTTTCCAGCAGCCAAGTGATTTCGCGTGCGATGGCGTCGGGATCTTGAAAAGGCACCAGCCGCCCGCGACCGTCGGCCAACATTTCCTCGGCATAAGAATAGGGCGTGGACACCACCGCCTTGCCAGCCCCCAGCGCGTAGGCCAAGGTGCCGGAAGTGATCTGCTCCCGGCCGAGATAGGGAGTCACGTAAATGTCGGCCGCCCCCAAAAACTCACTCAACTCCTCCAGGTCCACGTAGCGATTTTCGAAATGGACGTGATCCAACACGCCCAAATCTTCGGCCAGGCGCTGCAGCAGGTGGCGGTACTCCTCCCCTTGGAGCCGCTGCACGTGAGGATGGGTGGCGCCGAGCACAATGTAGATCACTTCGGGATGCTTCCGGACGATTTGCGGCAAAGCACGAATCACGAACTCGATGCCCTTGCCCGGAGAAAGCAGCCCGAACGTCAATACCACCAGACGATGTTCCACGCCGAACTGGTCCTTGAAAAAGTTCGGCTCGACAAAGGGGAGATCGGGAATGCCGTGTGGGATCACGGCGACCTTTTCGTCCGCTGCATCGTAAGTTTGATGCAAAAGCTGCTCCGCCCGATGGCTCATCACCACCACCCGATCCGACAACCGAACCAACTCCTGGGTCAATTGGCGCAGATGCGTGCCCGGCTCCGGCAAGACGGTGTGCAGCGTAGTCACGATCGGCATTCTTGCCGCATGGAACAACGTCAGCAGATGCCCGCCGTCCCGGCCGCCGTAGATACCGTACTCGTGCTGCACCAGCAAGAGTTCAATCCCGCGAATGTTCATGAAATCGGCCGCCAGGCGATAACTTCCGAGATCCTCCTGGCGAATCTCGAACCGCACGCGATCCGAGTAGTTGTACCCCGCCGGAGTGTCGTCAATTGCGACCACTTGGGTAGACCTGGAATCCGCCAATGCCGCGCCGATCGAATCACATAGATCATGGGTGAACGTCCCGATACCGCAGCGCCGGGGTGGATAGGTGCCCACGCACGCCAAACGCAGACTCTTTGTCACCAAGGAATGTGCCATCACAACCTCATCTTCCGGGGCTTTCCACACTCCTTTCCGAATACCGGGAGGTGCTTCCCCACACGCGCCCTATTGCAGCATCCTAACCGTCATTTTACGCCATACAGTCTCCGGTGCAAGGGGGCCACCACCCGACGAACATGTGGCTCCGACAAGGTGACCAAGTGCAGATGGCGTAAGTGGCGATCATTGGTTATTCCGGAAACACCATACCAGTTTTCCTTGACGCCGTGCTGCTGCCTCGGGTAGACTTTGGATATGGCGAGATTGGCGAGAGTTGTTGTGCCGGGATATCCGCATCACATCACGCAGCGCGGTAATCGGAGTCAGCCGGCGTTCTTCGAGGATGACGATTATCGAACGTACCTCGAAAGGCCGCTTCGCCTCGTTCGTGATGGACAACGACCACCTGCCGGCGGCCGCGCGGTACATCGAGCTGAACCCGGTGCGGGCGAAAATCGTTCGCAAAGCCCATCGATATCCTTACAGCAGTGCCCGGTCGCACGTGCAGGGGCGTGCCGATCCGCTGGTTTGCGATTCCCCGCTCACGCGGATGGTGGACGATTGGGCGAAATTCCTTTCCGCCGGGACGAACGAGGAAGAGCAAGCG
>DATLAN010000172.1:0-5887 GCA_035527455.1 Thermoguttaceae bacterium | reverse complement strand
GATCATCGGCACGGAGGTGTCCGTCCATCCCTGGTCGTCAGTATAGAAGAGAATGATGTTGGGCGGGCTTTTCTTGTCGGCCGCCGCGCGAGTCGTCGCCGCGCAGCCGAGCACGATGACCGCCGCCATGGCACCGACAAGCTTCCGTCGATTGAGAGTTTGGCTCATTTTGGCTTCCGCTTTCGTTGCCCGCCCTCCATTGTGGTCGGTCGCCAGCGGCGGAGCAAGTGCGGGCGTCCCGGTGGCTTGACCGGCGCGTACTCGATCATCTAGAATCGAGTTGTTGGGTTCAGGTTCGCGAGACACCATACTTGACTTCCTGGCCTACGTGAGGAATTGCGTATGATGTCCCCTGAACTCCGTTGCGGCGAGTTGAGGGACGGGAATCTCGACTATCGAACAAGGGGGGTGCCGGATGCGCAAGAACTTGTTGTGGGCGTTGGCGGTGGTGGTTCTGGTAAGCTTCGCAGAGTGCGGCTCCGGCTCCGAAACGAAGACGAACCGAGGAAACGGCGACACTCGGAGAACCGAGAACGAGAATCTGCCCAACCTCTCCTTCATCCCCGAAGATTGCTTCTGCGTCGTATTCATCCATCCCAGACGGATCATTTACTCGTCGCTGGCCAGGGAACTTCCGCAGGACGTGGTCGAAGACTTGCTACGCGCCATGGGCAGAGTGTGTTGGGGAATCGACCCTCGCAAGATAGAGGAGGACGTTGTTCTTCGCTTTCCAGGCAGGATGGAAATAGAGATCGTCCCGCTCGATCTGCTTGGCGAACCCATAGGCGAAGAACTGGCGCCGCCGATCGACTACGCGCACATCATGCGGTTTTCGGAGCCGATCGCCAACATGGAACTTCTGCGTAACAACGTGCTCCGATATTACAAGTTCGCCCATGAACGTGCAACGCACGCGGGCAAAGAGTATCACAGGGTGTGGTATTCCTGGAACGTCCCTTCCGGACGTCAATATCCGAACCAGCCGGCCGACTTCGCCGTTCATTTTCCCGATGCGCACACGGTGGTTTTCTCCGATTGCGAGGCCGTCCTCAAGAGGATGCTTTCGGCAGACGGGGTGAAGAGCGGCCTGGTCCAGAGGCTCAGCCAACTCGACGCTGATAACGACTGGGTCGCAGCTATCACGTTCGAAGGATCGGGCGAAGCATGCGACAGACTAGCCGACGATCTGAGGAGAGAATTGCCGACGGCAATGAGCGGACTCCTGACAGTCTCCGACCTTGGCAGCGCCGTCACGTTCACGGCAGACCTCCACGCGGACCCCGTGGCCCAACTGACTGTCGTGGCCAAGGATGCCGATTCCGCCGCCAGGCTGAAGGAACTCTTTGCCAACGTGCTGACGGCGTGCAAGGCATCTTTCGGAAACGAACGTGACGATATCGCCAAGCAATTGCCGCCGGGCGCGGCCGAATCGGTCGTCGAATTGGTCGAGGAAGTTCTCGACGGCATCACCGTCACCGAGGACGGCGAAAAAGTGATCGCCACCCTGAAAAAGCCCAAGGTCTTGGCCAAACTCCTGACTTCGCTTGCCGAGGTGCAACGAGAACGACAGGATCGGCTGGAACGACACGCCCGGACGCCCGGACAGGTGGGCATGATCGTGGTTTACGAGGTCGACGTGGATAAGCCGCCGCCCGGGTCCAAGCTGTCCGACACGGAAATGCGAGTGCTGACGGCGGCGATCGGCAAGCGGCTCAACCCGGGCGAACGTACGTCCGGTCGCATCCGGCAACTCGACGACGGGCGGATCGAGGTGAGCATCTTTCGCATGGATCTTGGCGTAATGCAGCGGACGGCCGACCTGTTGTCAAGGCCCGGCACGCTGGAGTTCCGCATCCTGGCCAACAACCATGATCACTTGGAACTGATCGAACGCGCTAAGGCTGAATCCGATAGCAGGACGGTGCACGATGAATTCGGGAACACGCTGGCCTGGTGGGTTCCGGTCCGGCAAGGACGGCAAGAGTCTGTCCAGGGATTCGAAGGAAGGGAAATCGCCACGCGAATGATCACGAAAGACAGCCATAACGTGCTGGAAGTCCTCGTCGTGAAGGACAAGTTCGACGTGAACGGCAGTTATGTGAAGCGAGCCGTGGCCGACACGGATCCCCTCGGGGAGCCTTGCGTGGTGCTCACATGGAACGAGGCCGGCGCGCGACTCTTCGCTGGCCTGACCGGCAGTAATCTTCCCGATCGGAACAGCGGCTTCAGACGCAAGCTGGGAATCATCATCGACGGAGAACTCTATTCCGCCCCGGGTATCGTGTCCACGGTCTCCAAAGAGGCCTGGATCAGCGGCCGTTTCACCCAAGAGGAAGTGCAGGACCTGGTCGACCTGCTCAACGCCGGTGCCCTGCCAACAGCAATACGGAAGACGGAACAGCGGGTCGTGGATGTCGAAAAGCAGCGCAAGAACCCCTTGCGATAACCGGCCCTCTGTTTCCTCCTGTTGAAGTCCGTCTCCCAAGCAGTGAGCGCGCCGAACAACAAATGGAACAAATGGGAACAAATGGGAACGAACAAATGGGGACAACAAGTGGGAACAAGTGGGGACAGTCACCCATTTCTGATCTTCAACAACGGTGACTGTCCCCATTTAATAATGGCCGGTCGCCAGCGGCGGAGCAAGTGCGGCCGTCCCGGTGGCTTGACCGGCGCGTACTCGATCATCTAGAATCGGTGCTTTGGAGCGGTCGGATCGCAAGGAGAATGACTTCGGACAAATGGGGACAGTCACCTATTTCCGATCTTCAAAAACGGTGACTGTCCCCATTTATGCCCGTCGTTGGAGGAGGGCGTGGTTCTCAGTGCCCCACCGGGTTATACTACGGTCGAAGGTCAGGTACGCGATCGCATCGGCTTCCGTTTCGAGGTGGTCGCCGAAAAGTCGATGCCCACGGCCTCCTTTTACTCCCCGATATGGGACACTTACCCGAAAGGAAATCTCACCGATGACGACGTTACGTTTTTCAATGCCCCGGTGCGTCCTGCTGGTCGCCGCCGTCTTGTGCCCTGCCGGTTTCGTGCAGGCCGAAGTCCGCGTGCACCACGTCTTCGACGACAACATGGTGCTGCAGCGCGAGAAGCCGGTACACGTCTGGGGCTGGGCCGAGCCCGGCGAAGCGGTGACGGTCGAGTTCGCCGACCGGACGAAGACGACCGCCGCCGGCGCGGAGGGAACCTGGGCAGTGGACCTGGATGCCCTGGAGGCCAGCTCCCAGCCGCGCACACTGGTCGTCAAGGGGAAGGATAACGCGGCGACTTTCGAGAACGTGCTCGTCGGCGACGTGTGGGTCCTCGGCGGCCAGAGCAACATGGAGGACACGATCTCGTACGTGTACCACGGCGACGTGGAGGTCGCCTCGGCCAACCTGCCGTCGATCCGGATCCTCACCATCCCCGTCTGTGCCGACGCCGCGCCGCAGACGGATTTCCCGCGCATCGACGAGTTCAACGCCTGGACGAACCAGAGCGAGCAGAAGGGCTCCTGGTTCGTCTGCTCCCCGGAGACGATCCACCGGTTCTCGGCCATCGGGTACGTCTTCGGCCGGCGGCTTTACCTGGCCGGTCAGATCCCGATCGGGCTGATCGACACCTCGGTAGGCGGAACCACGGTCGAGGCATGGACGTCGCGGGAAGCGCTCGCCGCCGTGCCCGAGGCCGCCGCTTTGCTGAAGGAGTGGGACGAGAGGATCGCCACGTACGACCCGCAGCAGGACCTGGCGGATCGCATCGGGCGTTGGGAAAAAGAGAGCGAGAAGCAAAAGGAAGAAGGCCGGGAACCGTCACCCAGGCCGGACGACCTGCGGCCCGGCCCCGCCTGCGATCGGAACAACCCGGGCGCGTCGTACAACGGCATGATCGCGCCGTTCGCACCGTTCCCGGTCAAGGGCGCGATCTTCAACCAGGGATACAACAACGCGCTGGGCGACGCCCGACCGGCGCTGTACGCGAAGACCTTTCAGGCGATGATCGGCGACTGGCGCCGGGCGTTTGGCGACGAAAACATGCCGTTCGGGATCGTCGAACTGACCGCGGGCGGACAGCCGCAGACGCTCGAAAACTTCGAGTTGATGACGATCGACCCCGCTCCGTTCATCCGCGAGGGGCAGTTCAAGGCGCATCGCGAACTGCCCAACGTCGGTTTCGCGTGTGCCTACGACCAGCAGGTCCCGTGGTACCATCCGCACAAGAAAGTGCAGCTCGGCGAACGCATCGCGCGTTGGGCCCTGGCGACCGCGTACGACGTCAAGTTGGGCTATCAGCCCGCGATCTGCACTTCGGCGACACTGCAAGACGACCGCATGGTGCTGACGTTCGACCGGGAGGTCCAGACGCACGATGGCCGACCTATCGAGGGTTTTGCCGTCGCGGGCGCGGACCAACAGTTCGTTCCGGCCCGGGCCGAATACGCCATTCTCGGCAAGGATGATCGGGGGCGGGACCGTGAGGATCGGAAGACCTTGGAGGTCTGGAGCGATCTGGTCGAGACGCCGGCGGCCGTGCGCTACGCTTGGGCCCGCAACCCGCTGGGCAACCTCGTCAACGGCCAACACCACGAGCGGGTCCTGCCGGTGCCCTCCTTCCGCACCGACGACTGGGACTGGCCCGAAGCGTCGTTCGATCCGGAGGCCCGCGGCGAGACCGGCCGGCTTCGAGGAGAAATGCGCAAGCAGGCCGAGGAGCACAACCGCCAACGAAGGCTCCAGGAGGCTAGGCTGCTGCTGGAACAACTGCAAACGCAATAGAAGAGACGTAGGGTGGGTCGAGCGCAGCGAGCCCCACCCATTCCGGCTCTCCCGCGTACCCCTGTCGATATTCACGCATCCACACGCTTTTTTATTCGTTGGTGGGGCTCGCTGCGCTCGACCCACCCTACTTCCTCTTGTTGCCGAGCTTCCTCTTGTTGCCGAGCAACACCGGCGATCTTGCCAGCGAGTCGAACGGCATGGTAGGATCGCTTCCGCAAGATCGACGGTGCCACCCGCGGAATAGAAATAGGAGACAAAGGAGACAACGACCATGCGTACCTGGAAGACTGCCGTTTTGAGCGTGATTTCGTTGGTGGCGGCCGCGACGGTGCAACCCGCGTTGGCCGAGGAACTGCCGGGCCTGACACGCTTGTGCGGCGAGACGACGCCTCTGAAAGCCGGCACGAAGATCGCGCTGTTCGGCGACTCGATCACCATGCAGGGCGGCTACATCCGAACCATCAAGGCCGCCCTGGAAACCAGTCCGCACACGAAGGATCTCGAAATACGGCTGCTCCAGCACGGGCTCAACGGCGGGCGGGTGCCCACGGTGTTGGAGGGTCAATGCCCCTGGGGCAAGCTGGGCGGCACGATGCAGGAACTCGTCGAGAAGGAAACGCCCGACCTCGTGGTGATCTTCCTCGGCGTCAACGACGTCTGGCACGGCGCCAAGGGCACGACCATCGAGGATTTCGAGGCCGGCTTGAAGACGATGGTCGGCCTGTGCCGGAAGTCCAACGCCCGGGTCGTGCTGGCCACGCTGGCGGTGATCGGCGAGAAGCCCGACGGCAGCAACGCCTTCGACGAGAAGCTGGACCGGTACGCGACCGTCACGCTGCAGGTCGCTCGCGAGACGGGCGCCACGCCGGTGAACGTCCACAAGGCCTTCATGGACTATCTCGCGGCCCACAACACCGAAAAGGACGAGCAGGGCCAATTCGCCGCCAAAGGCATCCTGACCTACGACGGCGTACACATGTCGGACAAGGGCAACGACCTGCTCGCCGATCTCCTCAGCGGAGCCATTGTCGAGGCGCTGGACTGAGCGGGGCTGAGCAGTGACGGCATAGTAGCCATCTCGCTCCGCGAGATGCAGCCTTAAAGCTCCGGGGAGAGCG
>DATLAN010000171.1:0-5438 GCA_035527455.1 Thermoguttaceae bacterium | reverse complement strand
TCAGTCTGGAACTCGCCGGGCTTCAACAAGACGCTGGCGCTCCGTACCAGCAATCGGCCGTCCGGCTCAGGGGGTTTTTCGCCAATCGTCTTTTCCCCATTCTTCTGATTTGCGGCGTCGGATCCCGTCGCCGGTGAAGTTTCCGTATTCGGTTCGCTTTGATTTTGTGCATTGGATGGTTCTTGGGCCAGTGTCTCGACCACACGTCGGCATGTCGAGTGATAATCCTGGAACGTCCGCAGCGAGATCTCTCCAGCTTCGGCTTGTCGCTTCTTGGCGGTCAGGAGCTGGTTTGCCAAGTCACGCACCGTCAACCCGTCGCCGCTCGCCCGGGGTGTTCGTCCGGCGTGCAGGTCGTCTCGTTGGTCGAGGTATCGCTGCAGCGCACCCTCGGGATCGTCCCAGCCGCCGAAGTGAAGTAGTGAAACTTTCCACGAATCTTCTTCGCCCATCGACGGGTCAGGTGGGAGTGACCGAATTCATGCGGCCCCGGCAATCCGGCTCCGATGAATCGGGCCACGACGAGCCTTCGCGATAAAATGCCAAAAAATTGGCACCGCTCCTTGACGAACGCCGACAAAGAGGTTGAAAACTTGGCTGTTTGGCGACACGGCCTTTGGGAGTGATTTCAACCGGGGCTGGACATCGCAAAAGGATGCTGGATGGACGAGCAGAAAGATCTCAGCCGGCGGGAACGGCAGATCATGAGCGTCGTGTACGCCCGCGGCGAGGCCTCCGCGACCGAAGTCTGGCAGGATCTGCCCGACCCGCCCTCGCGAACGGCGGTCCGCACGTTGTTGCGGATTCTGGAGGAGAAGGGACACCTGCGGCACGAGAAGCGGGGCCGCGAGTTCGTTTATCAGCCGGTTCGGGCACGTCGTCGGGCCGGCCAATCGGCCTTCAAGGGCGTATTGCAGACGTTCTTCGACGGATCGCTGGAGAAGGCGGTGGCCGCCCATTTGGCGCAACCCGATTCGCAGATGCGACCCGACGAGTTGCAGCGTTTGACGCTTCTGATCGAGGAGGCCCGCAAGAGAGGAGCTTGATCATGGCTTCCGCGTGGTTGCCGATCCTGGTCGACTGATCGACCCAGCTCACAAGTTCACCCGCCGCCGATTCCCGGGAAGACGTCCAGCCGCTCGCCACCTTGAAGCGGGTCGGTTAGCCTGGCGGCGCGGTTGTTGATGAACATGACGCGGGTCTGACCGACCGGGACGTTCAATTGGCCCAGGAGCTGTTCCACCGTTTGCCCCGGGGCGATCTCGACCTCGACGACCGCGGCGCCGCCGACGTATTGGCGTAACGTTGCGTACAAGCTGACTTTGACTTGGGGCATTTCTGGCGAGCCTTCTCGTACTTCACTCAAGCCGTAAGTGTGGGAGCCCGAAAATGGGGACTGGCTCCGTCGAGATGTCGTTTTGCAGTGGTATTTCGCGTTGCCGACGGTGCCTGTCCCCTTTTTCGGGCGGTCCACTCGGAAAGCCGTCGAAAAAGGGGACAGGCACCGGGCCGACATACGTTCTTCGCGATTTTGGAGTCGAAACACGGCCCGGAGCCAGTCCCCATTTTCGACTCGCCGCTTACAGTTCGAGTACTTCAGTCCGGTGTCGTGGCCAAATAGTCGCTGAGGACTGCGATGTTCGTGATAAACGTGCGGCAATCGATCACGCGGCGGGTCGGATCGTCGGGACCATGATACTTCAGCGGTCCCTCTTCCACCCAGCGGCCCCGGTCGTCCATGGCGGCAATGACCGCGCGAACGGCCGCGATCTGTCCCGGCGACGCTTTCGCCGGGGACTCCGCCGGTTCGGGTCGCAGCCGGCTCGGGTCGAGGCTCAGCAATCGCTGATACTCCTGCTCGATGCGGTCGATGCCGTTGCCCACCTTGAAGGCGTAGTGCGTCGGCACGTCGGCATCGCTGTAGGTCAGCTCGTAATCCTTGGTGAAGTAGAGAGGCCGGTTGGTCTTCAGTTCGTAGAAGCGTGCCAGTTGCCCGTCGGGAAGCCGCGAACGGCGGAAATAGGCGATCGCGCGGGGAATCGGCTCGAGGTATTTTCGCTCGCCCGTTTCGCGATAGAGCCGCATCAGGGTCCGCATCACGCCCTGCGACTCGCCGCCGGTGACCGAAGGCGGCTCGAACTTCCTCGCCCAGGCCGGGTGCATTTCGGCGTCGTACTGCTGTGCCCAAGCGGGCTGCGGCTCGGGCATTTGGGCCGCCAGGATGAACCCCCCCGCCCTTTCGGCCGCCGCGCGATACTTCTCTTGCCCGTACGTCCGCCAGGCCCCGAACATCACGTCGATCACGTCGCCGATGGCGTTGTCGTTGAACGTGTAATCCTGCGAATAGCTCCGCCCGGGATACGCCCGCGGCCACGAGTCGGGATAGGCGGCCTGCCCGGGCGGGAACTGCTCGGCGTCCGGCGGCCGATCGAACCGCTGCGGCCAGGCCCCGATGGGATACTGGACCTGAAGCAGTCGGGAAAGGGCATACTCGGCCGCCTCGTGGATCCTCGCGTCCTGGAAATCGAGCACTTTGTCCAACCGCATCAGCAGCCTCAACGCGGCTTGCGTCGTGTCGTCGTCGAGCGTGGACGTGTTTCTCCGCCCGTCGTCGTCGGTGCCGACGTCGGTGCCGACGTCGGTGCGATAGGCGTAGCGATTGCGGCGGTCGGGGTCGAACTCGATGCGATAATCCCATCCGCCGCTTCGTAGTTGGCCTCGCACGAGACAATATCCGGTTTGCCGCGCGGCGTCGAGGTAGTACCGATCGCCGGTGGCCTCATAAGCACGCAGCAGCGCGATCCCGACCGAAGGCGTGCCGGGCGGCTGGACCCAAACGGTCGTGTCGGATGCCTTGCCCTCCCCTTCACGCGTGGCCAGGTCTTCGCTGTATCGCCACAGGTAGCCCCCCTCGGTGGCGACGTGGTTGCGGAAGAACTCGCAGGCCTTCCGTAGCGAGTCGGCCGCCCGGCTGCGGAGTTCGGGTTCGCTCGAACGGGCAGCGGCAGCCGGCAGGGCGCATAGCAATAAGACCGTCAGGAGGCGGGGTCGCATGACGGGGGCTCCTTGGGTGCGAAACGGCAAGCGGCTCTTGCTCGAAGAAACTCTTCGCAGCTTTACTCGACGAAGTTGTACATCTGGTCCAGCTCTTCGTCCGGCACGTCGAACGTGACGTCGTGCGGGGCGAGTTTTTCTTTCTTGCAGAAGTCGGGCACGCGATCGTCCGCCGCCGAGAACCCGGCCGCCGTGTTGAACTTGCGCTCGTGCCTGAGCGTCGTCCGCCCGATCGCCAGGTAGTCGTCGGCGGTGAACTCGCAGCCGTACATCCCCCCGAGCATCTCGCAGATCCCCTCCAGGCACGTCGGATCGTCGAGCACGGCGAAGGCCACGAACAGGCACAAACCGGTCGAATCGATCGCGGCGGTGGCGATCTGCAGATTGCGGCTCAACTCGACCTGGCCTTCCGACTTCAGCGGATCCACCTTGCCGCCGATGCCCAGCACGTTGGACGCTACGGCATAACCGGCCGTATGATCGGCGCCCATGGTGGACGTGGCATAGGTCACGCCGATCCCCTTGACCGCCCGGGGATCGTAGGCGGGCATCGCCTGGCCCTTGACCGTAGGGATCCGCGAAATGCCGTACGCCTTGCCGAGCACCTCGGCGCCGGAAGCAAGGAGGTGACCCAGCGGCGAACCTTTGGCGACCTCCTTCAAGAGCCCAATCGCGCCCTGGGCATCACCGAACGGGATGATTCCGGCCTCCATGGCCACGCCGATGGTCGCGCCGAGTTCGATCGTGTCCAACCCGAAGTCGTCATCCAACCGGTCCATCTGGGCGATGGCGTCGAGATCGTCGATGCCGCAATCGGCTCCATGGGCCCAAATGGTCTCGTATTCGGGTCCCTTGGTCACATACTCGCCCTTCTCGTCGACGTAAGTCCGCGAGCACTTGATCGTGCAGCCCTTGTGGCAGGCGTGGGCGATCTGGCCGCCTCGCTCCAGGATGATGTCGTGCTGCCGCTCGCCGCTGATCGCTTCGGTTCCCTCGAACTGTCCTTGCTGGAAGTTCCGGGTGGGATAGCCTCCGGCGGCGTTGATGACGTTGGCCAGGACGTTGGTTCCATACTTGGGCAGTCCTTCGCCGGTGACCGGGTGTCTCTTCAACGCGGCGTTGAACTTCTTGGCACCCGCCTTGAAGGCTTCCGAATCGACCGGTTTCGGTCGCTCGCCTCCGCGGGGATCGATGACGACGGCCTTGACGCCCTTCGAACCCATCACGGCGCCGAGTCCGCCACGGCCGCAGTGCCGCGTGGGGCGTCCCTCGACGTCGGTCACGGCGATGCTGGCCGCGGAGACCCTCATTTCGCCCGCCTGGCCGATGCTCAGGCAGCAGACCTCGTTGCCGAACTCCTCGAAGATCTTGGCCACGGTGTCGTAGTTACCCAATCCCGCCAGCGAATCGGCCGGCTCGATCTTGACCCCTTCGGCGTTGACGACCAGCCGGTGGAGCTTCCCGTCGGCCGGTTTTCCCTCCAGGATAATCGCCTTGACCCCCAGCGTGGCTAGTGCGATAGCCCCCATTCCGCCGGAGTTGCTTTCCTTGATGGTACCTGTCAGGGGGCTCTTTGCCCCCGCCGAGAGCCGGCCGGAGCACGGGGCGCCCGTCCCGGTGAGGATTCCCGGGGCGAAAACCAACTTGTTCTCGGCGGCAAGCGGATGGCACGTGGGCGACACCTCGTGGTTGATGATGGCGGAAGTCAGGCCTCGGCCGCCGGTCTTGAGATATTCCTCGCTCGGCTCCTCGGCCGCAACGGAAAGGTCCGACATGTTGACGCGGTAAATCACGGCCATGATGACGCATCTCCTGACGGGTTCGCGGTGACGGATTGAATATAGTAGCCATCTCGCTCCGCGAGATGTGGCTCCGCGAGATGTGGCTCTGCGAGATGTGGCTCGAAAAGCTGGGGATGTTCATTGGCCACATCTCGCGGAGCGAGATGCCTACTATCTGGACATCATTCCCATACGGGTCCCAAGATAGGTTACGGGTCGAGATGGCCTCCTGTCAAGACACCCCCAGAAATGGGTATTCCGAACTGTTTCCATTTTCGCCGCTGATAAGATATGATGGCAATGTTGCCCCTAGCCCTCCTTAATTGCGCGGCAATGCCAAGAAACCAAAAGAAAACCGCCCGAAAGCCCGCCACCAAGTTTGCCCACCTGCGCAAGAAGATGGAGAAGGCCCGAGTCGCCTCGAAACCGGGGAAGAAGACGAGGCCGGGCCGATCTTCGCCGGCGCGCGGAACCACGTGGAAGCGTGACGGATAACGTTCGGACTCGACAATGAGTTGCGTTAGTTTCAGTGCATCGGTTTAGCGGGCGGGCTTGCCCGCCGTTGCCCGAGCAGAGAAGCGCTGCTTCCACACCGGCGGGCAA
>DATLAN010000170.1:0-3788 GCA_035527455.1 Thermoguttaceae bacterium | reverse complement strand
CAGGCCATCCTCCGTACAGCGAGAAGTCCTACAACGCCAGGAATCTGCCGGTCCCAAATGAAATCCGTAACGGCGAGTACGTGAAGTACCGAAGTGTCGGCCGCGCCCCGGTCGCCGTTTACGACAATCTCTACCGCGTTTTCAACCCCACGAAGTTCGACGCCGGCGCGTGGGCCAAGGTCTTCAAGGAGGCCGGTGCCGGCTACGTGATCTTCACCAGCAAACACATCGACGGATTCTGTCTGTTCGACAGCCAGCACACCGATTACGACGTGATGAGCACGCCGTTCAAGCGGGACATCTGCAAGGAGTTGGCCGAGGCCTGCCGCAAGCAGGGGCTTCGCGTCCTGTGGTACTACATTGTCAGCGACATGTACGACGACCGCTACGACCTGAAGAACCCCAAGCCGTACGAGGAGTATCTCTGCAACCAGATCACGGAGTTGATGACCCGCTACGGGCCCATCGCCGGCATCTGGTGGGACGGAGGCAAGATCAAACTGGACACGAGGCGCATTTGCAGCCTGATACGGAGGTTGCAGCCGGGCTGCATCTACAACGGCCGTTGCTGGGGGGGACGTCACGGCGTCGCGTTCGCTTCGCCCGAACAGCGGCTGGGCGCTTTCGAGATGAAGCGTCCCTGGGAAACCTGTGCGGTCATTCATGACAGCTCGTGGTTCTGGAATGGCGGGAAGAACGTCAAATCGCTGAATACGTGCCTTCGCATGCTGATCGACTGTGCGGGCGGGGATGGGAACCTGGCCTTGGATTTCGGCCCCTGTCCGGACGGGTCGATCTTTCCGCCGATCAAGCAGCGCTACCTGGGGATGGGCCAGTGGCTCAAGAAGTACGGAGAGAGCATCTATAAGACTCGCGGCGGCCCGTACAAACCCGGGCACTGGGGCGTCTCGACCCGCCGGGACAAGACGGTCTACCTGCACGTCACGCAGAAGTGGCCCGGCGGCGTTCTCGCCCTGCCGGCCCTGCCGGCCAAGGTGACCGCCTGCAAGGCGCTGACCGGCGGGACCCCCGCCTTCAAACAGACGGACGAGGCCCTGGAAATCCGGATCGATCCCAAGGAGCATGCATCTCCGGATACGATCATCGCCCTGACGCTTGGCCGGAATGCCATGGCGATCGAACCGATTGACACCCTGCAGGGACACACGCTGACCACGGACGCGCGGGTAACGGCCTCCAGCAGCGTGAATCCGAAGATGTTCCGCGGTGCGCCGGAAACGGTTGTCTATTACAGCTTCGAGAGCGGGAAACCGGCGAAGCATTTCGGCGAAGAGAGCGACGACGACGCGGTCGAGATCCGCAAGCGCAAGACCCCGCCGCACCTGATCGACGTGGAACGGGTCAAGAAGCTGATCGGGAACAATCACCGCGGCCATTTCTGGCGATTCTGGATGCCCAAAGCGGACGATCCCGAGCCCTGGATCGAAGTCGATATCGGCGAGCCACAAACGTTTCAGCAGGTCGGGATCACCGAACTGTACGGCCAGATTCGGGCCTACAAACTGCAGCACCATGAGGGAGCGGGGTGGAGGACGTTCGATGCGGGCGACACGGTTGACAACCTGCACGTGCATCTGGCGGAGCCGATCAAGGCACGGCGCGTACGGCTGCTGATCACGGCGACCAACGGTGAGGCGCCGACGGTGGCGGCGTTTGACCTCTTCTGAGACAGCAGTTGGCGGCAGTGCCCCCCGCTTGACAACCAAACCGACCAGGAAGGAAGGGTCGCCCATGTTGAGAATCGCTGGAGTGTCATGGTTCGCCTGTCTGCTTGCCGTGCGATTGTTGGCCGCGGGCGCGCCTGCCAACGACGACGGGGTTGTCGAGCCGTATGTCCCGCCCAGGGAACATTCGGATTATGTGAGCAAACTGTCGCCGGAACTCGCTTCGACGATCTACGCGGATCCGGCGCACATCGAACAATGGCAGGACGACAAGTTCGGCGTGTTCATGCACTGGGATCCCTCGTGCCAGGTGACCGGGGCCGTGAGTTGGAGCCGCATGGGCCGTCGCCCGCACCACTCCTCCGACGGAAAGGTCACCCGAGGCATCCCGGCCGAGACGTACGACAACCTCTACAAGACGTTCAATCCGGTGAAGTTCGACGCGGACGCCTGCGTCAAGATGATCAAGGATGCCGGGGCTCGCTATTTCGTTTTCACGGCCAAGCATCATCAAGGCTTCTGCATGTTCGACTCCGCCGTGACCGACTATGATATCACGAGTACGCCGTTCAAGCGGGATATCTGCAAGGAGTTGGCCGACGCGTGCCACCGCCATAAGGTCAAGCTGTTCTGGTACTATTCCCAGCCGGATTGGCACGAACCCCGGTTCGACGTTCCGTACGATAGCCCGGAGTTTTCGCGTTATCGCGCCGAGTTTCTCCATCCCCAGTTGCTCGAACTGTATACGAACTACGGGCGCATTGACGGCATCTGGTGGGACGGCCTGGGCCAGCATCCCGATGTCTGGGATACGCCCAGACTGCTGAACATGTTGCGCAAGCTTCAGCCGCACCTGATCTCTAACCACCGCTGTGCCCCGCGCCACTGGCGCTTTGGTGATTTCGACGGTCCGGAAGGCCAAATCGGGCGGTTCCAAATCAACCGACCTTGGGAAACGTGCACGAAGATCGGCGGCGGCTGGGGCTATTCAGGCGACAGCAGGCCGCACAGTCTTGCCGATGCCATAGGCCTCTTGGTCCGCTGTGCCGGGAACGGGGGCAATCTGCTGCTCAACACCGGTCCGGCCCCGGACGGAAGCATCAATCCGCGGCACGTCGAACGCTACCTCCAGATGGGCGCGTGGCTCAGGCAATACGGCGAGAGCATCTACGCCACGCGGGGTGGACCCTATAGGCCCGGGCCCTGGGGTTGTGCCACGCGCCGCAAGAGCGGCAACACCGTCTACCTTCATGTGCTCGGCATCTGGAACGGCATGCTCACCCTCCCGGACCTGCCGGCCAAGGTGGTCTCTTCGCGCGTCCTGACCGGCGGTCACGCCAATGTGACCCAGAAGGACGGCAATCTCACCATCGTGCTGGGCAATGACAAGAAGAACAGCCGACCTGCCGACGTCGTTCACGAGTTCGACACGATTATCGCGCTGGAACTCGACAAACCCGCGATGGAGATCCCCGTGATCCCGAGTGTCGGCGAGACCCTGACGATCAGCGCCGTCACTTCGGCGAGCAGCCAGGGAAGCGACGCAACCCCCGCTTCGGCCGTCATCGCGTCGGATGCCACCGAATTCCATGAAGGAACCTTTATCCGTTCGGCATGGGCTCCGAACCTGGTTCGAACCTGGTTCGAACCTGGTTCTGGATACTGGTTCTGGGGACACAGCACAATGGCGGTGAACTAAGGACCTTCTTGTGGTCAGGTGCGAGGCAGGAGAACCAGCACGCTCTCGTTTCGGGATGACCCTGGCACCCATCGTTCGGGAGCCCAGGGCGGGGAGCGTGACCGGGAGCTTCGGCTCCCGGCTCGATGGCGGGCGAAAGCATGGCACCCGGCGAACAACGCACGGCCGGGCAAGGCTGGCCGTGGCACACGGTTGATAGGCACTCGCCGCGGCGAGTGGCACCCGGCGAGACCCGTTCGACTCGCTGCACTCGCTCAGGGCGACAGCAGGGCGGCGCGGAGTTGTTTGGCGAGGCGTGCGACCAGGGCGGCGTACTGCTTGTCGTCGGCGAGGTTGGCGTTCTCGCCGGGGTCATTCGCGTGGTCGTAGAGTTCGTGGGCGACGACCTCTGCCGTCTTGCGGTT
>DATLAN010000169.1:0-61950 GCA_035527455.1 Thermoguttaceae bacterium | reverse complement strand
GCTGCGGAATTCGATCTCGTCCGGGTCTTGATTCAGGCGCACCGAGGGCCGGATGCGCAGTTCAGCGGAGGCGTACTGCGGAGCGTCCAGGTCGAGGTGCGTTTGCGGCAGCGGCTGCGGATCCTGGTTCATGTACGCCGGGTAGTGCAGCGTGATCTGAGCGTCCAGCACGGTCGGCTTCGCGAGGACCTTCACCGTGTAGATCTCGGTCTGCGTATCGCCGATTTCCAGCCGGTAGGCGAAGGGCTTGACGACCGAAGAGAGCGTGAGCGTGTAGCGGCCGTGTTCGTCGTCGGCCGTCATCACCAGTTGCGATTCTTCCTCGCCCTCGGGCGTGATGAAGAGCACGGCCTTGTGCGGCCGGCCGTCGGGATTGTCGATCACGGCGGCGATCTGCAGACTGCCGCCGAGGATCACTTCGGCGTTGCCGGGCGTGACCTCGACGATCTCGACCTCGCCGACCGAGGGGACGAACGTCCAGGGGTTCATCAGCCGATCGGCCGCCGAGCCGAAATTGGCCACGTAGAGGTGGCACAGCACGGCCAGTACGATCAACAGGCCCAACACGCCGACCGACACGGCCAGATCGCGCGGCGTCTGCATGCAGTAGAGGAAACGTCGCCAGGCGGGCTGCTGTGCGGCGGCGCCCTCGAAGCGGGCGTGCCCGACCTTCGCCACCGCCTCCTTGACCGCGGCGGCCCGAAACGCCCGACCTTCGCCGCCATGATCCTCGCAGAGTTGGACCAGGTTGATCAGGTTGCTCCCCAGTTCGGGACATTCCGACTCGACGCGCCGGGCCGTGGCCTCCAGGCTCCGCTGGTTCCGCAGCAAACGGCGGCACACCAGCACCACCAGCGCCAAGGTCATCGCCAGCCAGCCGGCCGCCATGAACAGCAACGTGACCTGCGAGAATCGCGCGTAAGCGTCGGCCAGCATCAAGGCCAACAGCGTGCCGAACGAGGCGCACACGGCGATCACCGTGGTGGTTGTCAGCGTGAAGAACCACCATTTCTGCCGCGCCGCGTCAAGCCGGCGAATCACGTTGTCGGCTGCTGGGGACATGGGGGAAGTTGTCAGTTTTCAGTTGTCAGTTGTCAGTGCGCGCGTGTTTGACGTAACCGATTGTGATCGCAACGTTTAGCGGGCGGGCTTGCCCGCCGTTTGGTTGCGGCTCTGCCGCGTTGCGGGGTTCGGGGTTAGGGGTTCGGGACTAGGGGCTGGGGGTTTGGGGTTCGGGATGTCGGTGTTCCGTTTCCCGAGACCCGAGCCCCCAATCCCCAGTCCCGACAACCTTCTTTTTTCGCCAGCTATCGTCCCGCGTATACAGTCCGGCCGACTGACAACTGACAACTGACAACTGAAAACTGACAACTGAAAACTGAAAACTGACGACTGACAACTCAATGCGTTACCGCATACACGATCACATTGGTCCCGATCTGCAGGGCCGCTTCGTCCTTCAGGCCGTAGCTGTAGGCGTGGGGGAATTGCTCCCAGCCGTTGCCCAGGTCGAACTTGCTGTAGATCACCGCCAGGCGGCCGTCGATGAACACGCCCTCCAACTCCGGCGTCATCAGCGGCCCGAAATCCTCGCGGACCCGCGGCGTGTACTCCACCTGCTCGATGTCGTAGTGGCAATGATACACCGGGTGGTCCATCGGCAGCGTAACGAGCTTGCTGTCGGGCAAGACCTTCGTAATCTCGCGGCGGAACGCCAGGTCGAACGACATCCGCCCGCAACAGGCGTCGGCCAACAGGATTCCGCCCGCCCCGAGGTACCGCTGCAACCGGCCCACTTCCTCCTGGTCCCAGTGGAACTCGCGGTGGCCGGTCATGTACAGCAACGGGCAGGTCGCCGTGCGGGAGTCCTTCAGGCCGAGGTTCTCCCGCTTGAACTTCACCTCCAACGTGGAATTATCGCTTGCGTATTTCAACAGGTTGTGTACGGCCGAAGGATCGGGGTCCCAGTCGCCTTCGTGCTGCAATTGGGCGAAGATGAAATCGTCCCGGCTGGGCGCGGTGGCCTCGTAATAGACTTTCGTCGTGCTCAAGAACCGGCCGAGTTGGAACGTGCCCAGCAGATAGGTGACCAGATTCGCGCCGAGTTGCCGAGCATCGTCGACCACCACGCGGGTGCCGGCGTCGTGCTCGTGTCCGTCCCATCCGCACGTCATGTCGCGCGGCGAGAAGACCACGCCGCTACGGCAGCCGAAGTCGATCGTCTCCAGGCAGGGCTCCTCGCTGAAGGTCGACCCGTCGGCCCTCTTGTACGTCAGATCGCCGAGCTTGTAGTAGGAGGAGTAAAGCGGTTCCTCGGGCAGCGCCTTGCGCAAAGAGCGGCCGGGGAAGATCAACTCCATTTCGCGCCGGAACGCCTCGGCGAAGTCCTTCCAACCGCAACAGGCGTCGCCGAGGATCATGCCGCCGTCGCGGACGTACCCGGCGAGCTTCCCGCGGATCTCGTCGTCGAGCTGGAAATCGTCGTGCCCGGCGAACAACAGCGCGGGCAGTTCGCGGGGATCGTACGAAAAATGGATGAAGTCCGCCTCGACCGAGCCGTAGTTGATTCCCAGCTTCTCGTTGGTCCACTTCAGCAGCGTGTCGACGTCGGCCGGATCGGTCATCCAGTCGCGTGTCTTCACCCGCTTGCCTTCCTGCGTGATCCACTGGATCGGGCCCATGGCCATCTTGCCGATCAAAGCCGGCGGGCTGGGCGGCTTTTTCTTCTCGCTGCGCCGCAGGGGCGTGACCGGCAGCGGCAGCGGAGCGAAGGACTCGCCGCCGGTACGATGCTGCGGCTTGGCCTTCGGCGGAGGACCGCAGTTGCGAGGGCCGGAGTCCTCCTGGCCGAACGAAAGGGCCGGCAACCCCAACGAGCCCGCGGCCCCGCCGGCGGCGGCCGTGCGTCCCATCTTCTCCAAGAACTTCCGCCGTGACAGCCCGTCGTCTTCGCGATGATTTGTGGGGTCCATGTGGTTTCCCTTCTCTTCTCTTGATTTCCGCGAGTGTTGCGGGCAAAAGTCGTGTGGGGTAAACGTGCTCCGACTCGATCCGAGCATCTACCCCAGCGATTCTCATTTTGCCGGAAACCGGGGGGTTCGTCAAGATTCCCTCGCGGAATCCGGGGTTCTGAACCACGATCACCCCTGCGAGCTACATGGCATACCACCCGAAGGGCCCGGGTTGCGCGCACCCCGATCGCGGCTGCTCTCAACAATTCGGACGTTTCCCGGCCAGATATTCCCCGGACCAAGGTCCCTGCCGTCCGGCGACCGCCAAGTTCAAGCCCCAGATGCAGCCAGGCGTTGTTCCAGCGGGAATCTCACGGCGTCGGGCCTGGCTTGCGGGCAGAGTCTCTTCAGCTTCTCGCGGAGCACTTGGAGGTCGAACGGTTTGAGCAGATAGTCGGACGCCCCGGTTCGGACGGCTTCCATGACCTCGTCTCGCTCCGTGCCCGTGGCAGTGACCATGATAATCGGCACGTCGGATCCGGTGGCGCGAATTCCGCGGATGACGTCCAGTCCGTTCATGCCAGGCATGCACCAGTCGACGATCACCAGGTCGAAGTCCTGCTGCATGAACCGTTCGAGCGCTTCATCGCCGCCGGCGGTTTGCACCACGTCGGTGACGCCGATGTCGTGAAGTGCGTCGGCGACGATGGCGCGCATCACCATGGAATCGTCCGCCAGGAGGACTTTCGTATTCATCGGCTCACTCCTTTTTCGGGTCCTGCTTTTTCCGTTCGGTCGGATGCCGGTGCTTGGCGCGCACGCGTCGTGCCGGCGCCTCCATATCTTGCGGGAGCGGGAGGGTTTGCGTGAACGTGATCGATACGCAAAGCGTTCGCAGCAGAGAAGCCAGGTCGACGGGCCGGAAGTCTTCGTGAGGTGCGTGTACGAGCACGCCGCAAGAGCGCGGCTGCCGCGCCCGGAGGCGAGAAAAGATCAGAAGGCTGTGCAATGAGTGGACGAAGACACGGTCATCCTGGTCGCTGGTGCCTGGATCGGGTGTCACTGACGAAGAGAATCGACACCCCACCGATTCAAGCATAGCATTTTTTCCCGGCCCACTCGTGACGGGTTTTCCCGGTGCGTGGGCCTGCCCCGGTAGCCCGGATTATTCATAGGCTTGTAGCTACGTTCGCCAGAACGTGGAGCGTGCCCAAGGGTTACGACCACGTTCTGGCGAACGTGGCTACGACAGTGTGTCACGCAATTCCCGGGGTCATGAATAATCCCGGGTAGAGCCATCTTGGATAACTACCGAATCGCTTCCCACGACGACACCAGTCTCTTGACACCGCGGGCCGCTGCAGTTAGGTTGTAATTCGTGTGAGGTGTTCGCGGCGCGCCGACGACGCTGTTCATCCATTATGGCCATGTCGTCGGGCGAGACGAGCTTCGTCTTGCGGAGCAAGACGGCTACTTTCGAGACGGCTACTTTGTCGAGGAGGACTTGTGATGGCAGACGCGCAAAACTCGCGGCGACGGTTTCTCAAAACGACTTCGGCGGCCATTGCAGGTGTTTCGCTCGCCTCGCTCGATCCGGGCGAAGCCGCTGCGGCCGATACGTCGAAGATCCTCAACTACAACCCGAAGATGGGCTACCGGCCGCTGGGCAAGACGGGCTTCATGATTTCGGAAGTCAGTCTCGGCGGCCACGGCGGGCGGGCGGTCGAGGACCGTGTCCCGGTGCTGGAACGGGCCGTCGAACTGGGAATCAACTACGTCGACAACAACATCGCCGCCGAATGCGATCTCTACGGCGAGTCCATGGCCAAATCGGCAGCGGCCAAACGCGACAAATGGTTCATCGGTTTCGCGTCCTGGCCGCAGAAAATCACCACGGAATACGAGCAGAATCTCACCAGGGAAGGCATGCTCGAATCGATCGACGATCGGCTCAGGAGCTACCGTACCGACGTGCTCGACATGTGGCGGCCGGTGGGAGCCACCTGGGGTGAAGGTCAAACCAGCATCTCCACGATGCTGATGGTCAGCCAGAAGACCTTGGACCTGGTCGTCGAGGTCTTCGAGAAAGCCAAGCAACAGGGCAAGGTCCGCTTTCTGGGCATCTCGGCCCACAACCCGCAGGTCTTCCGCCGCGTGCTGGGCGAGTATCCGCAGTTCTCCGTGATCATCTTCCCCTATCTCTTCCTGACCCAGGAGTTCGGCGGCGACAGCCTGTTGAAGCTGGCCCAGGAGAAGGGCGTGGGCGTGATCGGACTGAAGCCGTTCGGCGCCGGGACCACCTTCGGTCTGAGGCCCCGCGAGATCCAAGGCCGCGTCGACCAGCGCGCCCGGGTGCTGGTCAAAGAAATGCTCCAGGAGCCTCGCATCTCGGCCGTCATTCCCGGAGTGAACATCCCGGAGCAGCTCGAAGAGAACGTCCACGGGTCTTACGAAAAGCAGAACCCCAAAACGCCCGAGGACGAAGAGGCGCTGCGGCAGTGTACCCGGAACTACTACGCGAACCTCACCCCCGACTACCGATGGCTGCACCAATGGGAACGCGTCTGAGCCGGCTGGTCGTGCTCGGGCTGGGTGTTTCGGGGGTCGTGCTGATTGTCTGCCTTTCGCGCGGCCTGCTTCTCGCCCGGGCCGACGAAGCCGAGCAGGATTCGCCGGAAGTCACCGATCCGCTGGGTGCCAACGCGGCCTGTTACGTGTGCCATATTCCGTTCGTCCGCGAGGAACTCGGCCGCGTGCATCTCGAGGCGAAGGTGTCCTGCATCAAGTGCCACGGGCTGAGCGCCCCGCACGCCAACGACGAAGACATCGGCGCGACCCCGCCGGACGTCGTCTTCGAACGCGGCGGGATCGACGCGATGTGCTGCGAGTGCCACGAGGAGCACGACGTCCCGGCCGATCAGGTCGTAGCGAGATTCCTCGATCGCCGCCTGCCGCGCCGCCCCCCGGCCATCTGCACCGACTGCCACGGCACCCACAAGATCGAGCCGCCGGCAGAGGAGGGGTAGTACCTCATGTCATCCGAATTCGTGGGTGGCTGGGGTCGAGGTGCGAGGGACGAGCACCGAGCCCCCAGTCCTGGCTTTCTGGGGACTCCGCACTCGTTCCTCGTGCTTCGGCCCCAGCCACCCAACTGCCAAGGGCAAATGACATGAGGTAGTAGTCTGCTTCTTCTATCGCCGATGGAAACGGCCGGTTTGCGTCCGCACCGTCAAGCTGATTGGACAAATCGACATGTTTGGAGTCGATTCTTGTCGAAAACTCGCAAAACTCGCATTGAAACTTGCCGAAGACTGCGATAGACGGTAGAATACGGGGGTGAAAGCGTATGATTTCTTTCCCCCGCCATAAGTCCTGTGGGTAAAGACGCTCCACTCTATCGGGTGTTGTGATGCTGGTCGCGTTTCGCGTGGGAAACTACCGTTCGTTTCACGAGCCTCAGACACTCTGTCTGCTGGCCGGCAGAGACCGCTCGCTGCCTGGGAATCTCATTCGACGAAACGAGGAAAACCTGCTGAAAGTCGCCGCGATCTACGGCGCCAACGCGTCGGGAAAGAGCAATCTGGTCAAGGCGATGGGTGTGATGTGGTATTTCGTGCGGAATTCCGCCACTAGGATGAACGTCGGCGATGAGATTGACGTGATTGTTCCGTTTCGACTGGACGCCGATTCGCGAAATCAACCCAGCCTGTTCGAGATCAAGCTGATCGTAGGCGGCGTTTTCCACCAGTACGGCTTTACCGCCACCCGGCGTCGCGTTCACGACGAGTGGCTTCACGCCTATCCATTCGGCCGTCGCAGGCGCCTTTTCGAGCGGCGGTTCGATCCCGCAACGGGGAAGACCCGTTGGAGGCTCGCGAGCGACTTGAAGAAGGTCGGCGATCTCCTGACGGAGCGGACCCGAGACAACGGCCTGCTGTTGTCCCGCGGTGCCGAACTGAACGTCGAGCAGTTGATTCCCGTATTTCGTGAGATTACCGAGAACGTTTGGGTTTTCGACCTCTCGGACGACTTCACCATGTACGAGATGATGCAAAAGACGGCGGCACGTTTTCGCGAAGATGTCTCCGTGAGGGACTACACGACGCGCCTGCTGCAGGACGCCGACCTCGGAATCGAAGATATTCGCGTGACGGAAATCCCTGTTCGGCCGACACGATTGCCGAAAGAGACTTCCGAGGGTTTCACGGACGGACAAAGAGAATTCGTCGAACGGTCCCACATATTCCGAGTAGAGACGGTACACGCCGTGACAGGCACCGCGGAAAAGGAAGTATTCAACCTTCTCGGCGCGGAGTCCAACGGCACCCAGAAACTCTTCGCTCTGGCCGGATTGTGGAGCGATGCGCTGCAAAGCGGCAAGACAGTCGTCCTGGACGAATTGGATTGCAGCATGCACCCCCTGATGACCCGCGGCCTCATCGAACTGTTTCAAGACGAAGAAAGAAACAACACGGGGGCACAGCTCGTGCTCGCCACCCACGACAGCACGCTGTTGAGTCCGACGTTGTTTCGGCGCGACCAGATTTGGCTGCTGGAAAAAGGCGCCGATCAGGCTTCGGAACTGTATTCGCTTTTCGACTTCGACCACAAGCCCCGCAAGAATGAAGCGATCGAGAAGGGTTATCTGGCGGGACGATACGGCGGCACGCCGACGTTGGGGGCGACCTTCGAGGATGTTCAGTTCCGTTGAAAGGCAGGACGCGCGTGGCACGTCGTTCCCGTCCCAGAGCGAGCAGCCGATCCCGCGAGAATCGTCCCCGCAAGAGGCGCATTCTGATCACGGGGCAAGGCAGGCAAACCGAACCCAACTACTTCCACGGACTCAAACAGGAACAAGACGTCAGGAAGAACTTCGTTGTCAAAGTTGCGCCGGGCAAGGGGGAAACGCCCCTGGATGCTGTCAAGAAAGCGATCCACTTGAAAGACGTCGAGAGGCGGAAGGGAAAGGAGTTCGAGTTCGACGAAATCTGGTCCGTCCTCGACGTCGAACAGGCCGGGAAGAACCCGCACCTGGCCGATGCCCGAAAGCTGGCCGCGGAAAACGGCATCCGCGTGGTCTTGTCGAATCCGGCGTTCGAAGTCTGGTTGCTGGCCCACTTCCGGCGTACTATGAAGCCCTTCCTGAATTGCGACAAGGTCGTCGAAGAACTCCGGAAAAAGTGGCAACTCGCTTTCGGCCGGGCGTACGAGAAAGAGGATCGGGACATCTACCAACGCCTCTGCGATCGTACCGACAAGGCGATTGACAATGCCGGGTGGGTTCGCGAGAATCACTTCGGCCGCGATGAAGATATTGTTCACTGCAATTCAGCGACGGAGGTTTACCAGATCGTCGAAATCCTGCTGGGACGGGTATAGTCACTTACCAGTGCCGTGACAGAAGGCTTGCGGTGCGATTTCGCCCGATTCTTCCGTGTCATGTCGTCGGAAATGCAAGGGGCAGAAGTGCTGTATTCCCGCCCGAGGGTCGTCTATAATAGGGAAGCCGTTCACGAAAGACTTCACTGAACCAGGGAGTTCCTGCCATGTTCGCTCGCCATGCCCTCGTGTTGTTGGCTCTGGTCTGTCTGCTCTCGGCGCCGGCCGTCGGCGCTGAAACGCCCGCGGTCAACGAATCGGCCCGGGATATTCCCGTGGCGTATCAGGTCGACGTGGTGGTGGTCGGCGGAGGGACGGGTGCCGTGGCGGCGGCGGTGGCGGCGGCTGCGGAAGGGGCCGACGTGTTTCTGGCCGCGCCGCATCCTTACCTGGGCGACGATATGACGGCCACGCTGCGACTGTGGCTCGAAGAGGGCGAAGTGCCGACCTCGCCGCTGGCGTTGCGGCTCTTCGCCGACGCACGATCCGAAGGCCCCGGCCCCGACCCCAACCGGATCGAGTGCATCTACCAGGCCGATCAACCCAGCGCGGCGGTGCACAAGGACACGCAACCGCCGAGCGTGCTCACCGACGGCCGCTGGGCCGATTCGGCCTCGCAAAGCGTCCAGTACGACGCGGACGTGAACGTCACGGCCGATCTGAAGAAGCCGCAGGAGGTCAAAGAGGTTCGCGTGATGCTGTACCGCCGCACCTCGGGGATCGGCGGGACGAACTTCGACGTGAAGCGCGTTACGGTCTCCACCAGCGATGATGGAAACGCGTGGCAACAGGTCGCCGTGATCGACAACAAGGCGACGTCCGACGGCAACGTCACGCTCTCGGCGCCGGTCGAAGCCAAGGCCCGATACGTGAAGTTCTTCGTGCAGAAGCCCGAGGAGATGGAGCGGCTGCTGCTGGGCGAAATCGAAATCATCGGTCTGTCGGCGGAGGTTTCCATCGAGTCAAAGGTAGGTTTTGCCCCGCCGCGCCCGATGCACGTGAAGAAGACGTTGGACGAGGCGTTGTTGGAATCGGGAGTCCGGTTCCTCTACAGTTGCTACGCCACCGACGTGTTGCGCGACGCCGAGGGCAACCCCTGCGGCATCGTGATGGCCAATCGGGCCGGACGTCAGGCCGTGCTGGCCAGGACGATCGTCGACGCCACCGACCGGGGCACGGTCGCGCGCCTCGCCGGCGCGAAGTTCCGGCCCTATCCCGGCGGCACGCACACCTTCCAGCGCGTGGTGATCGGCGGCGAGCCGCTTCGTGGCGAAAACCTCTCCACGCGGATCGTCCTACCGCCGTTTCAGGGGCCGTATCCGAATCGGGCGGGCACGTCCAGCGGCACGTTCGAGGTGATCGAGTACACGCTTCCACTCCCAATGAAGGACGAGAGCTACGCCTCCTGGGCCGCCGCCGAGCAACAGGCCCGCACGCTGACCTACCACCCCGAGCAGCAATTCACCTCCGACGTGCTGTTCGAGGTTCCGCCCGACGCGATGCAGGGCCGCCAGCCGGTCACCGGTCCGTGGCAGGGCGCCGACAAGTTGCCGCTGGGGGCCTTTCAGCCGGCCGACGTATCGCGGGTGTACGTGCTGGGCGGCTGTGCGGACGTCTCGCGCGAACAGGCCGAGAAGCTACTCAGGCCGCTGGCGTTGATCGACGTCGGCCGGCGGATCGGGAAGGCCGCGGCGGCGGAAGCCGAGTCGTTGCCCGCGCCGACCGGCGTGAAACTACCCGGCACGGAGGCGGCCCAACCGGCGGCGACCGGTGAAGTGCGAGAAGTGCTTCGAGGCCTCCGGCCGGCCGAAGAGGATCTGCCGACGATCCCGCAAGAGGCCCGGGGCTTGCCCGTGCTGGGGTGTTACGACGTGGTGGTCATCGGCGGCGGTACGGCCGGTGCTCCGGCGGGAATCGCCGCCGCCCGACAGGGTGCGAAGACCCTGGTTGTGGAATACCTGCACGGTCTGGGCGGCGTCGGCACGCAGGGGGCCATTTCGAGTTATTACTGGGGCAATCGGGTCGGCTTCACGGCCACCGTGCCCGGCGAAGGGAAGTGGGTCATCGAACAGAAGATGGAGTGGTGGCGGACGCAGTTGCTCGAGGCCGGGGCCGACGTCTGGTTCGGCACGATCGGCTGCGGGGCGTTTACCGCCGACGGCCGGGTGATCGGTGCGGTCGTCGCCACCCCGTTCGGACGCGGCGTCGTGCTGGCCCGGACGGTCATCGACGCGACCGGCAACGCCGACGTGGCCGCGGCGGCCGGCGCCGAATGTGCCTACACCGACGCGTCCGAGTTCGGCATGCAAGGCACCGGGCTGCCCGGCCGCAGGCTCGGCGAAACCTACAACAACACCGACTTCACGATCGTCGACGAGACCGACATGGTCGACGTCTGGCACCTGTTCGTCTACTCGAAGAACAAGTACCCCGACGCCTTCGACCAGGGCCGCTTGATCGACACCCGCGAGCGGCGGCGGATCGTGGGCGATTTCACGGTCACCCTCCTGGACCAGGTCAACAACCGGACCTATCCCGACACGGTCGTGCAGGCCCGCAGCAATTTCGACTCGCACGGCTACACGATCGACCCGTACCTGCTTCTGGAGCATCCGGGCCACGCGGGCTTCAACCCGTATATTCCCTATCGCAGCATGTTGCCGAAGGACCTGGACGGGATCCTGGTGGTCGGGCTGGGGATCAGCGCCCATCGCGACGCGGTGCCGATGATCCGCATGCAGCCGGACATCCAGAACGGCGGCTACGCGGCGGGCGTGGCCGCGGCGATGGCCGCCCGGGCGAAGCTCGCTCCCCGCGACATCGACGTCCGCAAGCTGCAGGAACACCTCGTCGACGTCGGCAACCTGCCCCCCAGCGTGTTGACCGACAAGGATTCGTACCCTCTGCCGGACGAAAAGATCGCCGAGGCCGTCGAGGGCGTCAAGGACGGCCAGAAGGGCATCTCGGTAATCATGACCGACCCGAAGCGCGCCCTGCCGTTGCTGGAAAAGGCCTACCAGCAAGCCGACGCGGCCGGTAAGTTGGCCTACGCCCGGGTGCTCTGCACTATGGGCAGCAAGACCGGCGTGGAGACGCTCATGGCCGAAGTCGAGAAAACGGCCGAGTGGGACAAGGGTTGGAACTATCGCGGCATGGGTCAGTTCGGCACGGCGCTGAGCCCGCTGGACAACCTGATCGTCGCGTTGGGCCGCACGGGTGATCCTCGGTCGGTTCCCGTGATCTTGAAGAAGCTCGAGTCGCTCACGGCCGAGCACGATTTTTCCCATCACCGGGCCGTGGGACTGGCCCTGGAAACGATCGGCGAGAAGTCGGCCGCCAAACCGCTTGCCCGTCTGCTCTCGAAGCCGAACATGACCGGTCACGTCCACGCGGATATCGAGGTCGCCATCCAACTCGGCGCTCCCGGGGGGACCAACGCCGAGCAGACGCGTCGCGAGTCGTTGCGCGAGTTGTTGTTGGCCCGCGCGCTGTACCGTTGCGGCGATCAGGACGGTATGGGGAAGAAGATCCTCGAGGCCTACACGAAGGACCTTCGCGGACACATCGCCCGGCACGCGAAGGCCGTGTTGGAGGCCGGGGGCGGGGAGTGAGGTTTGGGCGGCCTTAATCGTGAATCGCAGTCGCAGCCCGTTGCCTTTGTCGATACTGCGGAGTATACTGCTTTGCGGGGATATGATACTGACCCTCTTATAGCTGGGTGCGCCTATGGCCGAACCGACTGTATTGAGACACATTGAATCGAAGCCCGGCGTTTGTGGTGGAAAACCGTGTATCGCGGGAACCCGAATCCGTGTTCAGGATATCATGGTCTGGCACGAGCTTCAGGGACTTTCGGCTGACGAGATCGTGTCACAGTTTCCCCAATTGACCTTGGCCGACGTCCACGCGGCTCTGGCTTACTATCACGACCACCGCGAGGAAATCAGACGCCAGATGAAAGACGCCGAGAGCCTCGTTAAGGCCATGATCAAGGACATCCCGCCACAACTTCCCCAGAAACTGGCTGGCACGAATGCCCGGGAAGATACGATTTCATCTGGATGAACACGTGCATCCTGCAATTGCCGCCGGTTTGCGAAATCGCGGTGTTGATGTTACCACGACCTGGGAAGCCGGTTTGAGTAGCGCCGATGATGAAGGCCACCTGGCTTTTGCCCGGTCCGAGCAGCGCGTGATCGTCACACATGACGACGATTTTCTGGCACTGCACTCAAGAGGTGTTGAACACGCCGGGATTGCCTATTGCCATCAGCAAAGTCGTTCAATCGGCGATCTGCTGCGGGCCCTGTTGCTGTTGCACGAGTGCCTGACACGGGAGGAAATGCAGGGGCAAGTGGAGTTTCTCTGACGCGGCCTGCGCCAAAGGGAATTCCATTTGCGTGGAATCCGTACGGCTAAGCGGCTAAGGCTGCAAGAAATGCTCCTTTTCGATTGGGCGGCGGCGCGATAGAATTATGGGTTTCTCGCAAGACTGACACCCACGTCGTCGCCGCTGATGGCCGCTTCCGATATCGTGATCAAGGGCGCCCGCGAACATAATCTGCGGGACATCGACCTGTTGTTGCCCCGCAATCGGCTGATTTGCCTGACCGGGGTGAGCGGGTCGGGCAAGAGTTCGCTGGCCTTCGATACGCTCTACGCCGAGGGACAACGCCGCTACGTCGAGAGCCTTTCGAGCTTCGCCCGGCAGTTTCTCGGCCAGATGCCCAAGCCCGACGTGGATCTGATCGCCGGCCTGAGCCCCTCGATCTCGATATCGCAGAAATCGGGTGGCCAAAACCCCCGCTCGACGGTCGGTACGATCACCGAGATCTACGATTATCTGCGGGTGCTCTACGCCCGGGTGGGCAAGGGCCATTGCCCCCAATGCCGCCGGCCCATCACTGCCCAGACTCGCGAGCAGATCCTCCAGCGGATCATGGCCCTGCCCGAGGGGACGCAACTGCTAATCATGGCCCCGGTGATCCGCGGCCAGAAGGGCGAGTATCGCGACCTGTTCGAGGACCTGCTGAAACAGGGCTTCGTCCGCGCCCGGGTCGACGGCCGGGTGGTTCGTCTGAGCGACGATCTGCGGTTGGAACGGCAGATGCGGCACAACATCGAGGTGGTGGTCGACCGGCTGACCATCGGGCCGAAGGTGCGTTCGCGGCTCGCCGAAGCGTTGGAATTGGCGTTGAAGCTCGGCGAGGGGAATCTGATCGCGGCGGCGGAGGATTCAAGCGGCGATTCGCCCTCACCCCAACCCTCTCCCGGAGGGAGAGGGAGTGATGCGCCCTCACCCCAACCCTCTCCCGGAGGGAGAGGGAGACTGGACGGCGACATCCATCTCTCGGCCCACTACGCCTGCACGCACTGCCAGTTGAGTTTCGAGCCGCCGAGTCCTCAGCTGTTCAGTTTCAACAGCCCGCAGGGGATGTGTACCGAGTGCAGCGGCCTGGGAGAGATCTACACGTTCGATCCCGAGCGGCTCATCCCCGACCCCGGCCGATCGTTCCAACAGGGCTGCGTCGAACTGATCGGTTCCTGGCGGCAGATGGGCCGATGGAAGCGGCACCTTTACCGCGGGCTGGCCGAAACGCTGGAACGCAAATACGGCCTGGAGCGAGGAACCATCCTGGAGACGGCCTGGGAAGAACTCGACCCGGCGATGCGGCACGCCCTGCTGTGGGGCGCCGGCGACATGCACGTCACCTACACGTGGCGCGGCGGCCCTTCCGGCTACAAGTGGGGCGGCACGTTCGAGGGCATCATCCCCAAGCTGCTGGCCCAATACCGCAATACCAAGAGTCGTCCGCAGCGGCGGCAATTGGAAAAGTACATGAGCGTGATCGGCTGTGCCCATTGCGACGGCCAGCGGCTGAATCCCCAGGCCCGCGCCGTGACGCTGACGACCGCCTCGGCGAGATTCCAGGATCAGCCCCAGCGTTCGCTGCCGGAGGTGTGCGACCTGGCGGTCTCCGACGCCGAGGAGTTCTTCGGCGAATTGCAGCTCGACGACACCGGCCGGGTGATTGCGGCCGACGCCTTGAAAGAGATCCGCGGGCGGCTGAAATTCCTCGAGAACGTCGGGCTGGAGTATCTTACCCTCGGCCGTACGGCCCCCACGCTGGCCGGCGGCGAGATGCAGCGGATTCGCCTGGCCGGGCAGATCGGCTGCGGGCTGGTGGGCGTGCTGTACATTCTCGACGAGCCGTCGATCGGCCTACACCCCCGAGACAACGACCGGCTGCTGGAAACGCTGGCCACGCTTCGCGATCAGGGCAACACGGTCGTGGTCGTCGAGCACGACGAAGACACGATTCGCGCGGCCGATCACATCATCGACTTCGGTCCCGGTCCCGGCGTGCGCGGCGGTCGCGTGGTGGCCAGCGGACCGCTCGAGGCGATCATTTCCGAGCCGGAGAGCGTTACCGGGCAGTATCTTTCCGGCCGCAAGAGAATCGAAATCCCCGCCACGCGCCGAGCACCCAACGACAAGCGGCTGATCGTCCGCGGCGCCGCGCACAACAATCTCAAGGGCATCGACGTCGAGATCCCGCTGGGGACGTTCGTGTGCGTGACCGGCGTTTCCGGCTCGGGCAAGAGTTCGCTGGTCGGCGACATCCTGGTCGAGGCGCTGCGGCGCGACCTGAACTTCGGCATCGGCGACCCGGGCGCGTACGAGAAGATCGAGGGCTTGGAGCATCTCGACAAGATGATCGCCATCGACCAGTCGCCGATCGGCCGCACGCCGCGCAGCAACCCGGCCACTTACATCAAGGTCTTCGACGAGATTCGCCGCCTCTACGCCCTGTTGCCCGAGTCGAAAGCCCGCGGCTACATGCCCGGCCGGTTCAGCTTCAACGTGGCCGGGGGGCGGTGCGAGGGATGCGACGGGAACGGCTCGAATCGGCTGGAGATGGACTTCCTGGCCGACGTCTGGGTGACTTGCCCGGTGTGCGAAGGGCACCGCTTCAATCGCGAGACGCTGCAGATCCGCTTCAAGGGGAAGACGATCGCCGAGGTGCTGGAGATGGACATCCAGGAAGCGTTGGAACACTTCGAGAACATCCCCAAGATCCACGACAAGTTGCAGACGCTGCACGACGTGGGGCTGGACTACATGAAGCTGGGCCAGCCCTCGCCCACGCTCTCCGGCGGGGAGGCCCAACGCATCAAGCTGGCCCGCGAGCTGGTCAAGAGAAGCACCGGATCGACCCTTTACCTGTTGGACGAACCGACCACGGGCCTGCACTTCGCCGACATCAAGCTGCTGCTGAAGGTGCTGCACGATTTCGTCGACGCCGGCAACACGGTGCTGGTCGTCGAGCACAATCTCGAAGTCGTCAAGACGGCCGACTGGATCATCGACCTGGGGCCGGAAGGCGGGGAGCAGGGCGGGCGGATCGTCGCGGCCGGCACGCCGGAACAGATCGCCCGAGACCCGCAGTCGCATACCGGAAGGGCGTTGCGGCATGTTTTTGATGGGCGGATGGAGATGGGGGGAGGGGTTGGTGGGGCTCGCTGCGCTCGACCCACCCTACCACTACCACAGCCCGCGCCCGGAGGGAAAGGGGGGACGAAGGGCGCACGCCGGGCCGAATTGGCAACCGCCATCAAGGTCCGCGGCGCCAGAGAGCACAACCTCAAGGACATCGACGTCGATATCCCTCGCGATCGAATGACCGTGTGTTGCGGCCCCAGCGGCTCGGGCAAGAGTTCGCTGGCGATGGATACCATCTACGCCGAGGGACAGCGGCGCTACGTCGAGAGCCTCAGCGCCTACGCCCGGCAGTTCGTCGGCCAGATGCAGAAGCCCAAGCTCGAGCACATCGAGGGCCTTTCGCCGGCGATTGCCATCGAGCAGAAGCACACGTCCCACACGCCCCGCAGCACGACCGGCACGGTGACCGAGATCTACGACTACCTGCGGATCCTGATGTCGCGTTTGGGCAAGCCCTACTGCCCCGGCTGCGACATCCCGATCGGCACGCAATCGGCCGACGAGGTGGTCGCCAAGGTGATGGACCACCCGGAAGGCACGCGGCTGTACCTGATGGCCCCGGTCGAGATCCAGGTGGGCGAGCGGTACGAGACGCTTTGGGAGGAAGTCCGCGCAGCCGGTTACGTGCGGATTCGCATCGACGGGGTGACCTATTCGGTCGATGAATTGCCGGCGATCGACCGGCGGCGGCGGCACGTCGTCGAGGTGCTGATCGACCGCGTGACGGTCCGCCCCGACGCGCGTTCGCGCATCGCCGGCAGCGTGGAGAACGCGTTGTCGCTGGGCCGCGGCGTGCTGCACGTGGCCTATCCGAGCGAAGACCTGCCCGAGCCCGACTGGCCCACGAAAGCCCACAGCCAGCACTTCACGTGCGAACGGTGCGGGCGGAGCTTCGAGCCGCTTTCGCCGCACAATTTCTCCTTCAACAGCTCGCTGGGATGGTGTCCGGGGTGCGAGGGCCTGGGTGTGCAGACGGGCACGAATCCCGCGGCCCTGCTGCGAGACTCGAAACTCACGCTGGCCGAGGGAGCCGTTGCCTTGTGGCCCAGCGCCGAGGGCCGTCTGTTCCGGATGATGCTCGACGGTTTCTCACGCGGAACCGGAATTCCTCTGGACGTTCCGTTCGATCAGCTCGCCGCGAAGCATCGCCGGCTGATCATGTACGGCACCGCCGAGCAGTGGTTCGACGCCAACCTCCCTCTCCCACTGGGAGAGAACCGGGGTAAGGGTAAGAAAACTCCCCCCCTCCCACTGGGAGAGGGCCGGGGTGAGGGAGCGTCTTCTTCTCCCCTCTTCCGCTTCCAATACAAGGGCCTTTACCCCGCCCTCGAAGAGGCCAGCCGCATTTCGCCCGGCTTCCGCCAGAAATTGGAACACCTGGTCGACGAGGTCGATTGCTCGGTCTGCGGCGGGAGCCGGTTGCGCGACGACGCGGCGGCCGTGCGGCTGCGGGACCGGACGATCGACGAACTCTGCCGGCTGCCGCTGGGTCAGTTGCTCGGGTGGTTCGAGGACTGGAAGCCCGACGCCACCCAGCGGAAGGTCGCCGGCGAGGTTGCCCGCGAGATTCGCAACCGGTTGCAGTTCCTGGTCGACGTGGGGCTGGAGTATCTGACGCTGGCTCGGCCGGCCCCTTCGCTTTCCGGCGGCGAGATGCAGCGGATCCGGCTGGCGGCCCAGGTCGGCAGCGGGCTGTGCGGCGTGCTCTACGTGCTCGACGAGCCGACCATCGGACTGCACCCCCGCGACAACGGCCGGCTGCTGGATGCCCTGCGGAAACTCCGCGACCTGGGCAACACGCTCTTGGTCGTCGAGCACGATCGCGAAGTCATCCAGAGCGCCGACCAGTTGCTCGACTTCGGTCCGGCCGCTGGGCGCAACGGCGGAGAGATCGTCGCCCGGGGTACCCCTCGGCAGGTCAGCCGGTGCCGCAAGTCGGTCACCGGTCCGTATCTCTGCGGCAAGAAGGCCATCCCCGTGCCCACGAATCGCCGGATGGAGTCGACCTCCCTCTCCCTCGGGGAGAGGGCCGGGGTGAGCGGGAGAGAAAAAGAAACTGCATCCCGTGCGAAGAGCCCAAAGAAACAAACAAGTGCCAACAGGCAAAAGACCATCGGACAAACTGGAAAATACCCTAACCCTTTCCCAAAGGGAGAGGGAACTCCCGCCGCACCCACCGGCTGGCTGGAAGTGATCGGAGCGCGGCACAACAACCTCAAGAACGTCGACGTGCGGATTCCCTTGGGCACGTTGACCGTGGTTACCGGCGTCAGCGGCAGCGGCAAGAGTTCGCTGGTCGAGGACGTGCTCTATAACTCTCTGGCCCGAATGCTCCATCGTGCGAAGACCTTCCCCGGGGCCCACGACGAGCTGCGCGGCATCGAGCTGGTCAACAAGGTGATTCGCGTCGACCAGCAGGCGCTGGGGCAGACGCCCACCTCGAACCCGGCCACGTTCACCGGCGTGTTCGAGTTGATCCGTTCGCTCTACGCCCAGTTGCCCGAGGCCAAGCTTCGCGGTTACACGCCGCGGCAGTTCAGTTTCAACGTGCCCGGCGGGCGTTGCGAAAAGTGCGAAGGCAACGGCCAATTGATGATCGAGATGCACTTCCTGCCCGACGTTTGGGTCGAGTGCGACGTCTGCCACGGCCGGCGTTACCACCCGGAGACGCTGGCCGTCCGCTACCACGGCCGCTCGATCGCCGACGTGCTGGAGATGCCGTGCGGCGAGGCGGTGAAGCTCTTCGAGAACATCCCCAAGATCCGCCGCATTCTGCAGATGCTTTGCGACGTGGGGCTCGATTATCTCACGCTCGGCCAGCCGGCCCCCACGCTCTCCGGCGGCGAGGCCCAACGCGTGAAGCTGGCCGCCGAACTCTCCCGGCCCGACACGGGCAGGACGCTCTACCTGCTGGACGAGCCGACCACCGGACTGCACTTCGACGATCTGGCCAAGCTGCTCGACGTGCTGAACCGGCTGGTCGATCTGGGCAACACGGTCGTGGTGATCGAGCACAACCTGGACGTGATCAAGACGGCCGACTGGGTGATCGACCTGGGACCCGAGGCGGGCGACGAAGGCGGGTACGTGGCGGTCGCCGGAACGCCCGAGGACATCGTCGCCCACGCCCGAAAGTGGCAAAGCACCGGCAAAGCGAAACCATCTGCCATGATGCGTTCCTACACGGGCGAGGTGCTGGCGCCGGTGCTGGAGGCCGGACCGAGGGTGAAGCGCGAGCTTTACGACTTCGCCGGCGAGACGGCCGATCGCGACAGCGACCTGGACATCACCCAGGTGGGACGCGAGGCCAAAATGCCCTGGCAGATCGACGGCCGGCACTGGCACACGGCCGATCGCGTCGGGCGCAACGGCAACCCCTGCCGCTGGGACGGCCGCGTGCTGGGTGAGATCATCGACCGCATCCAGGAGCACGACGATCTGTTCAGCGAGGCCGATTGGAACAACCGCACGATCGTGGAGATCCGCGCGGCCAAGAAGTCCGACGGCTGGTTCTTCCACGCGATCACCGGCGAAGAGTGGCTGCTGAAGGTGAAGTTCCGCACGGCCAAGAACACGTTCCGGCGCGATGAACTCGTGCAGCGGTTGGAACTCAAGCCGCTGAACGACTTGCCCGATCTGCCGCTCTACGGCACGCAGCCGCGGGTGAAGTGCAGGAACCTCCGCGGCCCGTGGCAGGAGGTCGAACTGCGGATCCACAACTACGCGGAGATCGACCGCAAGGAGTTTTGGCGGTTCGTCGACCAGGCGGTGGCCGGGTTCCGCGCTTTTACCGAGCGAGTCGAACAGCAGTTGGAGATCCTGCAGCCCTGGAAACAACTCGGCCGCAAGTGGCATTTTGCCCGCAAGGGTTTTGCGTTGGGCAAGAAGATCGCCTGGAACGCGGAGGTTCTCGAGGAGCTGTGCGAATTGCTCGATGAGACGGCCCCCAAGGCCCAGATGCTATGGAACAACAAGCAGGTGGTGCCTTGGTACTTGCCCGAGCAGCGGGAACCTTGGGCGGCCGTGCAGACGAAGAAGCCCGACGCGGTCTACCTGCACCTGACCGGACCGAAAGGCCGCTTCGCACAAGGGCAGATCACGAAGTTGGGCCACAATCCGGAACTCGACGGCGAGCGGCCTCACTGCGACGTCGTGCGACTGAAATTCCGCTCCACGGACGACCTGGCCCGGGGCGATTTGGCGGGGTTCTTGAAAAAGCATCTGGCGGAGTTGCAGAAGGAGGAATAGTCCCCATGCCCGAATCTCTGCTCCCAAAACGCTTCCTCTTCCGCTTCTCGGTGCCGTGTTTGTACCGTGATCCGCTTTGGTCGAAAAAGGGGGTGGAACTGGATGAGTCGTACCGGCTGATCAGCTTCGCCGAGTTGGAGAATCGGGCCGCCCCGGCCGACGTGCGGGCGGCGTGGAGCGAAGCGGGGTTGGCGTTTACGGTTCGCGTGGAGGGAAAGAAGCAGCCGCCGTGGTGTCGGGAAACGCGGCCGGAGGAGAGCGACGGGCTGCACCTGTTCATCGATACCCGCGACGTACACAACATCCACCGGGCCGGGCGGTTCTGTCACCGGTTCGCCTTCCTGCCTTGCGGCGGCGGAAAGCGGCTCGATCAGCCGGTGGCCGAGTGGCTGACGATCAACCGCGCCCGGGAGCATCCCCGGCCGGTGCTTCCCGGGCAGTTGCACCTCCGCAGCGAGAAGCGGATCGACGGCTACCTGCTCGAAGCGTTCATCGCGGCCGAGGCGCTGACCGGGTTCGATCCGGCCGAGCATCCGCGGCTGGGGTTCCAATACGCCGTGCTGGATCGGGAATTGGGGGAGCAGACCCTCACGGCCGGCAGCCCCATGCCGTATCAGGAGGATCCCAGCCTTTGGGCGACGTTGGAGCTGGTCAAGTAGTTCAGCCGCTTGCGGCTTCGCAACGTAGCTCTCTGTTTTCTATTTTATTGCGAAGCCGCAAGTCGCTGACCACGATCGGCACGCTCCAAGTAATGTTGCACGAAAGCCAGGACGGCGTCGCGGTGGATTCCGAACGGCAGATAGAGCCCGCGAAAAGCGGACAGGGTCGAGCGGACCTCGTCGGGCAACAGCAACACGCCGGCCGCGCAGACCTCGTGATGGCGGATCTTCCCCCAAGGAATGTGCCGCCGCCGGCCGAGATACCACTGATCCACGCCCTTCTCGCTGAGCTGGAATTCGACCGGCAGGAAGAATCGCCAAAAGGCCCCCGCCAACACGGCCAACGCCAACGCGGCCAGCGTGATCTGCCGGCTGAAGAGATAGATCGCCAAAGCCGCCGCCAGCAGCCCGCCGATCAACAACGCCGACCGCACCACACTCTCGCCCAGCGGCCAACTCCGCCACCGGATCGACGGTGGAGGGCTGCTTCGGGGCGTCGAACTCGGGTCGGGCTTCTCGGGCATGGAACGAGGTCTCTTCAACCCCAACCATACGTTTCTCCCGAGGGGTGTGCCAATTTCGGAAGGAAAACGGGGGCATCCGCACGACCACCTTTGCCGGATCAACCGTCATGACCCAACTCGCCCGAGTCGGCCAACTCCATCAGTCGCGGGATAAGCTTGCGGGCGGCCCGGGCACGATGGCTCAAACAGGCCTTGACCACCGGCCCCAACTGGCCGAAAGTCCGGTGGTATTCGACGATCTCGAACAACGGGTCGTAGCCAAAGCCGTGGGTCCCGCGCGGCTCGAAGAGAATCCGCCCGCCGCAAGTCGACTCGCTTTGGGCACGGATCGTCCCGGCCGGGTCGGAGAGAACCATGTGGCAGACGTATCGGGCGGTGCGCTTCTCGGCCGGCGTGTCGCCCAACTCCTCGAGCAGCCGCCGGTTGTTCGTCCGGTCGGTGGCGTCGGGGCCGGAGTAACGGGCGGAGAAGACGCCGGGCGCCCCGCCCAGCGCGTCGACCATCAGCCCGCTGTCTTCGCCCAACACCCAACGGTGCAGGTGCCGGGCCTGTTCGACGGCCTTCAGTGCGGCGTTGGCGGCGAACGTGTCGCCGCTTTCGACCACGGCTATTGCCTCGGGGAAATCCGCCAGCGTGCGCAGTTCGATGCCCACCGGCGCAAGCAACGCGGCCATTTCAAGGCCCTTTTTGCGGTTGGCGGTTCCTAGGATCAGCATCTGCGTTGATTGTCAGTTGTCAGTTGTCAGTTGTCAGTTGTCAGTTTTTAGTGATCAGTTTTCAGTGATCAGTTTTCAGTGATCGGTTTTCAGTGATCGGTTTTCAGTGATCGGTTTTCAGTGATCAGTTTTCAGTGATCAGTTTTCAGTGATCAGTTCTCAGTTGTCAGTTGTCGGTTGTCGGTTGTCGGTTGTCAGTGGACTTTCGCATATTGGTTCCCTCTCCCTCCGGGAGATGGAATACTGAATTCGCATTGTGCAGGAGTCCGCATTTTGCAGAAGTCCACTGAAAACTGAGAACCGAGAACTGACAACTGAAAACTGACAACTGAAAACTGAAAACTGAAAACTGAAAACTGAAAACTGAAAACTGACAACTGACAACTGACAACTGAAAACTGACAACTGACAACTGAAAACTGACAACTGACAACTGAAAACTGACGACTTCAAAACAGCCCCCCCGCCATCTCCCGGCTGATCGAGCGTTTGGGGACATAGACGGGGATCGGCTGCACGTCCAAGGGGATGCCGACGACCGACTTCACCGCGGTGAATCCGCCTTCTTGACCGGGCAGGGCGGCCGCTTCGGCGCCGAAGGTCCTCATGATCGCGTGTACCTGGGGGTTGATCTCGATCCTGCCGTCGCCGCGCGGGGAGCCGATCGACTGAAAACTGCCCACCGTCACGATGCTGGCGTAGCGGTCGTGGAACTCGTAGGCCTCCCAGCCCTTCAGCCGCAGGGCTTCGGTCAGTTCGTGGGCCTTCATGGCGGCCTCGGCCAGTCTGCTCTCGGCGGGCTTGCCGCTTTCGATTTCGCGGATCGCCTCCGGCTTGATGTACACGTTCCCCTTGAAGGTCGCCACCTGCACCGTGTACTTGCCCGGACAGTTCAACAGACTGTGCGTGACGTCTTCGTTCATTTTCACCACGAACGGATCGAGGCCTTTCGGCGCGGCCAATTCGTCGCTGATCAAAGGGTTGGGCGTCAGGAAGGCGTGGCCCATCGGTCCCTTTTCTCTCTTTTCGTTGCCGCGGGCGAGAACGTACTTCTGGATCTGCCGCCAGCCGGCCAACGTCTGGTTGGTGGTTTTTCCCTCGTGAATTTGCAGACACTCCGGGTGAGAATACTTCAGCTTGCGGAGCGTCTGCTGCGCGTTGGGATCGTCGTTGCCGTAAAAATTGCCCACCATCACGGCGATCTCGTCGAGATCGTTGATCCTGTGACGCATTCGGATCGGCGCGCCGGTCGGGTCCATCCCCCTGCCATAAGTGCTGCCGAACTCGAAACGCTTCCGCTGGGTGTAGGCCTCGAGCTTGTATCGCTTGCGAAGCTCCAGGACGAGTTCTCGGGCTTGCTGCTCGGCTCCCTCGCCGGAGAACGTGGTGGCCACGATCATCCACGGCCCGTTCTGCTCGGTCAACGGATAAGGCTTGTCCGGGTCGGACTCCACGCGACTGAGCGAGAACAGATCCGCCCACGGCAGCTCCGCATCGACCGTTGCGGGACCGACGATGGTTAGGACCAGACAGAACGCCAACAACCAAGGAATCTGTTTCCCGTACATGACCAACTCCTTTGAGGGGGTAGATCGAGCACGCCGCGAACCGGACGCCCGCGCAAGATAGGACCCAGTAGAAAAGCGGGCGGGAGTGTAGCAAAAGCCCACGACCGATTCCAGAGCGGATTACCACAAAAGGGTCCTGCCCCTCCCTTTTCGGCGAACCACCAGGATTTCTTGCCGTACCCCACGGGGTCGCCTGCTTGACCCACAAGGGGCCGCTTGCTACCGTACATTGCCCGGCTGGGCGTCAACTCGGAAACCATCGAAGAACACTCGCAACACATCCTGCGGAAGCAAATCAGGTCGGAACAAGCAAAGTAAAGTAGGCCGGAACAAGCGCAGCGCAGTTCCGGCACGTGGCTTCAACCGGCCTTTCCACACCAAATGCCGGAACTGCGCTGCGCTTGTTCCGGCCTACACGTCTACACATCTTGGCGAGGTGAAAACGATGTCATGCTTGTTTGTGCTCCTGGCAATCGCCCCAATTGCTCCCGGTTCCGAAACGGCGCGACAAAACCATCCGGTTCCGATCGTCGTCAGCCCGCAGGCCGGCGCGTTGGACCGTCGGGCGGGCGAAGAACTGGCCGGCCTGCTCGAAGCGATCTATCCGAGTACGCCCTTCGTCCTCGCCGGGCAAATGCCGGAGGAAGGCAACGCGATCCTGGTGGGTTCTCCCGCGGGAAACCCGTTGCTGCAAAAGTACCTCGGCGACGGCAAGTTGGCCGGCCGGGGAAGCTTCGTTGTGACGACGGCCGAAGACAACGGCCGCCGGATCGGCGTGATTGCCGGGTTCGATGCCCGGGCCACGTTGCACGCCGTTTACGCACTGGCCGAACGACTGGGCCATGGATTCTACATGTCCTACGACGCCCGGCCCGACGACGACGAAAAACCGTTCGACTTCCAGCAATGGAATCTGGCCGACGCGCCGATCTTCGGCGAGCGGATCGTCTTCAACTGGCACAACTTCCTCAGCAGTTGCTCGACTTGGGATCTGCCCGAGTGGAAACAGTGGATCCGCCAGGCCGCCAGGATGCGTTATTCGGGCGTGATGGTACACGCCTACGGCAACAATCCGATGGTCTGCTTCACGATGAACGGCCGGACGAAGCCGGTCGGCTACCTGACCACCACCGCCAAGGGCCGCGACTGGGGAACGCAGCACGTCAACGACGTGAGGCGGTTGCACGGAGCGGAGGACTTCTTCGACGGCCCGGTCTTCGGATCGAAGGCGGCCATGGTGCCCGACGACAATCGCGTCGCCGCGGCCAAGGCCCTGATGAAGCAGGCCTTCGCGTACGCGGAGGAGCAGGGCGTCGACGTGGTGTTCGCCCTGGACGTCGACACGGATTCGGCCAACCCGACCAACGTGATCGAGACGCTGCCCGATCGGGCCCGGTTCTACTCGGCCGGCCGGCCGCTGGTCGATCCGGACGTGCCGGAAGGTTACGCGTACTACAAGGTCCAGCTCGAAACGTTGCTGGGCGATTATCCCCAGATCGATCGGCTGGCCGTCTGGTTCCGTAGCGGGCGGACGCCTTGGAGGGACCTCAAGCCGGCCGATTTCCCGGAGTCTTGGAAGGCCGAATACGAGGAGATTCTGGCCGCCCATCCGGAGATCGCTCGAGACGGGGGCAGTCCCAGCATGTTCGCCATCGGTAAGATCGTCCGCGCGTTTCGCAAGCTGCTCGACGAGATGGGCCGCGACGACGTGAAACTGGCGGTCGGCTCCTGGTCGTTCTGGTTCTTGACGCCGGCCGACGTCTTCATGCCCCGCGACGTGGCCTTCATGCCGCTGGATACGGCAGTCCAGTTCGAGTCGCCCGGCGTGCAGGAGTTGTTTGGCAAGGTGGGCCAGCACCGCCCCTTGATCCCGATCGTCTGGGCGCATCACGACGATCGCACGTACATCGGCCGACCGTACACGCCCTTCCCCAATTTCGCCAGCCAGTTGCACCAGAGCCGGGCGGCCGGCTTCGGCATCATCCACTGGACCACCCGCCCGCTGGACATCTACTTCAAGAGCCTGGCCGAACAAACCTGGACGCGGACCCGCGATTTGCCGCTGGAGGGCACCTGCCGGCAGATGGCCGCGCGGACGTTCGGGCCGCGGTGGCGCGAGACGATGGGCGAGTATCTCGACCGGTGGGTCACCGAGGGGCCTCAATTCGGCCGCGAAACGAGCGACCGGTTCATCGACCGGCCGCTGGACGAGCCGGAAGAAACGATCGCGGCGGCCCGAAAGCGGCTGGAGATGTTGGAGGCCGTCGATGCGGCTTCCCTGGCGCCGCCGGCCCGGGAGCAACTCGATTACTTCAAGCTGCTGGAGCGGTTTTTCATCGAGTTCTATCGGAATGAAACGACGTTGCGGCAATCGATCGAACTGCTCGAGGGGGGCGAACTGGAAGGTGCTCGCACGGCGATCGAGTCGTGCCGGCCCGAGGCGGCCATCGAGTTGTACGCCCGGGCGGCCGGTCAGGGCGAGATCAGCCGAGGCGAGCAGGCCCTGATCGTCTCGCTGAATTTGCGCTGGCTGCCGTACTTCGAGGCCCAACGGCAAGCGGTGGGCGTCGCGCCGGTGCGGATCAACTTCCAGCCGACCCAACACGACCCGCTCGCCCAGGGCGCCGGCCGCCGCACGTTCTTCGTCGACCCGAAGGGGCAGATGTGGCTCGGCCTGGGCGAGAAGGAAACCGGATACAAGGTGTACGGCCCGGACTCGCGCAAAGTGCCTCCGCCGAGCGACGCCGAGGAACAGGTCTGCCTGACGTGCCTCGGCAGCGATCAGCCGATCCGCCTGCAGCTTCGCAACATGATCGGCGGACCATTGGCCAACGGGACGCACAAGGTCCATCTGCTGCTGGCGGACAATCTGGTCGATAATCCCGCCCGGCCGCTGTTCGAGCTGACGTTGCGCGGCTCCGGGCGCGGCGAGCCGGTGACCGATCGGATCGATTTCGCCCGGCACATCAAGCTCGGTGCGGGGGCAGTGCGATTGAGCTACACGTTGCCGATCGACCGGGGATCCTTGGAACTCGAATTGAAGCCCGTCCAAGGAACCGTGCCGCTGGCCGGGGTGGTGATCGAGTGCGTCGAGGCGGAGTAGGCATAGTAGCCATCTCGCTCCGCGAGATGTAGCCATTGAAGATCCAGGGCATTTCGGGCCACATCTCGCGGAGCGAGATGGCTACTATACGTGCCTCAGCCTTCTTCTTCCCGCCGGATTCCTGCCACGATCGACTTGTGCCGATCTACCATCTCGCGGAGTTTCTGGAGCATCTGTTCGAACAACTCCGGCCGTTCGTCGGCGAGGTTGTGCATCTCGTTGATTCCCCATTCGTCCTTCTCTTCCAGATCGAACAGCAGATAGGTTCCCGACGGCCGATCGAAGATCAGCTTGTAGCGGAAGTCGGAAATCACGCCCAGCATGTCGTAGTGCGTGGTCAGCAGGATGTCGCGTTGGCGATATCGCGCGGCAACTTCTTCGGACACCTTGCCGTTTTCCATCAACGGCAGCAGCGATCGGCTGGGCAACGGGCGGGCGTCGGCCTGGATGTGACGCATTCCGGCCAACTCCATCACGGTCGGCAGGACGTCCATCTGCATGACCGGCTCGTCGCAAACGACCCCCTTCCCGAGCCGCATCCCCTTCCCGCCCGTGGTCCGCGGCACCTTGACGATCAACGGCACGTGCAGGCTCTGCTCGTAGAGGTGGCCCACGTAGTACATGTGCTCGTGTTCCCACCACTGGCAGCCGTGGTCGCTGACGATGACGATCATCGTGTTGTCGTAGAGGTTCCGTTCTTTCAGCTTCTTGAGGATCTGGCCGATCTGGGCGTCCATGCGGGTGACGCACTGGAAGTAGCACGAGTACTTGTCCTCGCGGAACGTCTCGCCGGTGACGGGGCGGCGAAGGTCGGCGTCGTTTTCGTAGAACCGCGGATCTTGGGCAATGCCCAACTCTTTGGCGCGCTGCGACGAGATACGGTTCCAGGGGAAATGGGTATCGGACATGTGTTCGCACATGAAGAACTTCTCGCCCGGCTTCAGGCTGTCGAGGAACTCCAGCATGCGCTCGTTTCTTCTGTCGCCGCGCAGGATGCCCTGCTCTTCCTCTTCTTGGCTCACTCTGGAATCGAACGTTTCGTTGCTCTTCCAGACGATCTTTTCGCTCTTCCACATGGTTTCGGAAACGCAGAGGTCCTGGTACGGCGCCTGATCCGCGTGGCACCAGCGATCCACCCCGGCGAGTTCGAGGATCCTGTACAGGTTGTTGTAGCGGTTGTAGCGATTGCCGAACGGCCTGGCGGCGTGCAGTTCCTCCACCCGCAGAAAACGCCCGCTGTTGACCGTCATCCAGGCGTCCCACGTGCTGGGGTAGAAGCACCGTGCCTGGGTGAACAGGGCGCCTTCGGCGGCCACCTGGTCGATGTTCGGCGTGGCGCGGACGCCGCCGGGAAGACTCCGATAGCCGTACGCCGAGATCGACCGCGGCGTGACGCCTTCGAGATAGAAGATCACCAGGTTGGGGAAGTCTCGGGCAGCGGCGGGGTCTTCGATCTCGAACGCGTCGATCGGAACGTCCACCGGCCCTGAAGTCCGAATATCGCCGGGTTGGAGCGTGAAATCGAAGTCGTCCGGGTCGGCCCCGTGCAGCACGGCCGAGTAGCCGTCCCGGTCGAAATCCAGCAGCCAGTGCAGGAAGAGCAGGTCGAACTCGTGGCGGTGACTGTATTCGAAAGTCCTGGCAAAGACGTTCTTGTTGACGCGGTGCCATCCCCAGAACGGCCAAGTCGCCAGAACCAGGCACGCGGCGGCCGACGTCAACACGACGCCCCGCCCCAACAGCCGCAGCGCCCGCGCCGTCCCGGAACCGATCCGCGGCAGACGGCGGCGAAGCCAGGGGGAAAACCATCGGCAGGCGGTCCGTCCAAAGACGTAGACGAACCAGGCGGCCACCAGCGACATGAAGACCTGCAGGAAGGGAAACTGCGAGCCCTTCATCATGTTCCGCCAATCATCGAAGTCGAACAGCTCGTCGGCCTGATTGACCAGCCAGGTCAAGGCGGCGACCAGGCCGGCCGCCAGCCCCATCAGCACGGCGTAGTGGACGCGCGGCTTTCCGACTCGCAACATCCGCAGATACGGATACAACGGGAACAACAAGAGCGTCCAGAAGGCGAATTCCGATCGCCGGGGGTAATCCTCCATCGCGGCGTCCGGATCACCACCGTGCTTCGCGGCGCAGGCTTCGTCGAAATCCCGTTTGAGCATCAGGCAACTCACGCACATCACCGGCAAGAGCGCAGCCGCCGAGAAAACCAACACCACCCCCGGCAGAAGCCAACCCTCCTCGGCCCGGATCTCCTCGAGGATCTTGATTTGCCAGGGAATTCCCAGCACGCCGGACCAGGTCAAGCTCAGCAACACGGCTTGCCGCCGGCAGTCGTCCGTCGTCATCGCCAGCCCCGTCCGGCTCCCCCGCCGCGAGATGCGATGGAAGACCAGTTGACAGGCACATCCCCCCAAGGCCGCCACCGTGGCAAACAGCAACGACGTGGAATAGAGGACCAGGTTCGCGGTCGGGATCTCGCCTTCCCGGAAGAAGGGCCGATAGTCGTAGCCGCCGTTTCCCCGCGGATCCCAAAACTCCAAGTGATCCAGCGCGGCGTAGATGAAGACCGACGCGCAACCCAACAGGTAGGCAGTGCCCAAGCGAATCGGCAAACCGGGTTTCTGCCGGCGCAAACGGAACTGCACGCCCGAGTCCTCGGCGTCCCGCGCCCCGATTGCCCGCGTCATCAGGTAGGCCGCTGCCCAACTCAGCACCACCAAGATCCAATCGATCACGCCGGTCGGTTCGAGATCGGGGATGGAGGATTCTCCGCTGTAGGAATACCGGGACGCCAACATGCCGAGGCCGACGAACGCAACCACCGAGGCGATCAATCCCGTGTAGATCCAGAACCGCCGGCGGTCTGCCCACCGAGCTTCTTCCGCGGCCGGCCGGCTCTGCCGATGGAGTCGCCAATAAGTCAAAGCGATCGGCAACAACAGGGCGAAACCCACTGCCGGCAGCGCCCAATACAGATACCCGTAGTGCGTATCGAAGAACCGCAACAACGGCACGTCGTCGAATTGGAACATGTTGGCGATGCCCGCGCTTTTCAGCCGGCGAAAGCACGTCAGCAAACCCAGCAATACCACCAGCGCAAACCACAACAGCGACAGGCCGTGCCAACCCATCAGTGGCGAAGCGATATCCAACGGGCGTTTTTTCATCTCGTAACCGGCTCGGGGCGTCGGAAGCGACGTCTGGGAAACACACTCAGAAGAGCCCGAAAAGCCGATTCTAGCCCTTCTTGAGGTGCGGGTGAAGTGCCCGCTTCGGCCGGAGGGAAAGGCGAGGAGCAGCGCAGAGATAGCTTGCTCAACCGGGTGGCACGCTCTGAGCAGCGAAGGGCGTGTCTGGCGGGGCCGGGCAGGCCGAATTCCGGGATCGCTATCTTGACGATTTCCTGCCGCCCGATCCGCGCGTGTCCTTCGATTTTCTCTCTCCGCCCGATCCTCGCGGTCCACCGCGTCCGCGGGACGATCCCCCGGGGGATCTCTTCCGGTTTTCCATATTGGTGGAAATGATCAGCCCGATGGCCTCCTCCCAAGTGGGGATGGTGCGGTGCGGAGGTTTGCCGGGCTTGGCGTCGTCGTCAGGCATCTCGTCGTCGTCAGGCATCTCGGCGTCTCGCTGTTCTTGCGCGAGTTTCTTGGAGTCGCCGCCGGCTGCATGGGAGGTGCCCGAATCTCCTTTGGGTTCCTCGAGGGCGACCTTCTCGGCAGCGGTTTCGTCCGCTTCGACGCCCTTCCTCCTTCGGGATCCGCCGCGACGCTGACGGCGTCGTTTGGGACGTTCCTTCTCCGGCTCGCCTTTTTCGGCCTCCGGAGCCGCCTCGGACGCTTCGTCGGTCAACTCCCCGGGGGCTTCCTGCGACTCGGCCCGCTTCTCCAGATCTCCGTCCGGCTTGCGGAGCTTCTTCCGCCGCGTGCGACGGCGTCGGGAGGAAGTTCGGCTGGGGGTGGGCTCGCCCGACCCTTTGTCTTCGTCGACCGACTCCGCTTCAGCCGTGAAAGACTTCGACACGACGTCGAAAGGCTCCTCGACGGTCTCGGCCGGTTCGTCCATGAGGTCGAAGGGACCCTCGAACAGGCTGGTGAACTCCGCGGTCGCTTCGGTCGGCTCCTCGGTCACTTCCGCGGGCTGGACCACCTCGGCCGCTGTTTCGGTGGGCGGTTCTTCCGGCACCGGCTCAGGCGGCAAATCCGCGCGAGCAATACCCAACTGGCCGGCCAGCGCGTCCCAACCTGCGGCGTCGCGCCGAGGCGGTCGGGCTGGAGGAGGTGACTCTTTCGGAACACTCGACCGTCGCGCGGAGACACCTGCCAGCCCCTCCTCTTCCGCGGTGCGTGCCGCTTCAGACGGCTGGGGCACCGACTCCGGCTCCGCATGGGCTTCTTCCGCCGGCGGCTCTGCCCCCAATTTTGCGGCCAGTATGTCCCAATGGTTCAACTTCTCTGGTTCGTTCATACTTCACAAGTCGTTTTTGAGAATAGGTTTAGGGCCACAGAACGTCGAGCGGCCTTCATGATCATACAACGTTAATGCAGTATAGGGCTTTTTGGGCCCGGAGGAAAGTCGATCGCCGGATCACGCGTTACAGGGGTCGGCTTCCCAGGTCACCCCAAACTACCAGGGAGACAGCCGATAAAGGCGTGTGTGTGCGATTCGACTGTCATCAAAACGATTAGTTCAATCCGTTTGACTACACTTTTGTTCGTCCTGTCCACTTTATTCTGCGTGGGGTCGAATCCTTTTGAGAATCCATAACGTCATGTTATAAAACAAGTTATGCTAAGGACTGCCGCTACGGCCGAGGGGAGAACCGGCAGGTGGGAATGAAATTCGCTAAAGATACGCGAATAGGCTGTGGCAAGGTTCTGCCCGCTCTGCATGGCAGTGTTGGCGGCGAATTCTCCAGATCGAGGAGTAAGCGATGAAACGTCCAAAACACACCGGTTGTCTGGTACGGCGAATGCACCCCCCTTTGATCGCCTTGATGGCCCTGGGATGCTTGGTTGCCTTGGTCTGCCCCGTCGCGGCGCAGCGTCACGGACCGTCGACGTCGTCGCGCAGCGACGATTCCCGGTCCCGAAGTCCGTCGAGCGTGCACCGGGGCCCGAGTATTCCGTCGAGGCCGACGCCGTCGGCGCGTCCGACCCCGAGACCGTCCTCGCCCCCTTCCCGTCCCACGCCGAGCATCTCGTCGTCGCGACCGTCCATGGCGCGTCCGAGTCCGAGCCCTTCGGTTTCGAGACCGCCGGTAGTTCGGCCGACTCCGAGCATCTCGCGGCCCACACCGTCCATCACGCGACCGACTCCACAGTTCACCCGTCCGAGTACCCCTTCGATCCGGTCGACTCCGAGCATCTCGCGGCCTGCACCGTCGATCACCCGACCGACTCCACAGTTCACCCGTCCGAGCACACCTTCGATTCAGGCGGTACCGAGACCATCGACTCCAGCGCCAGCGCCGACGATTCGACCACCTTCCTTCTCGTCGTCGAATCGTTCGGCACCGCCCATTTCGGGCAGCCGGCCCTCACTTGCGGACGTTCGCCAGCGGCTTTTGGGGCAATCGCGGCCGAGTCCCACGCCGCCGTCGATCGGCAGCGGAAGGCCCGGCGTGTCGCCCACTGCGAACTCGCGTCCCACACCGACCGCACCGCCAACCATAAGCCGTCCACCGACCGCACCGCCAACCATAAGCCGTCCGCCGACCGCACCGCCAACCATAAGCCGTCCGCCGACCGCACCGCCAACCATAAGCCGTCCGCCGACTGCGCCGCCAACCATAAGCCGTCCGCCGACCGCGCCGCCGACCGTAAGCCGTCCGCCGACCGCGCCCGATCGGCCGTCGTTCGCCGAGATTCGCGGGCGGCTCTTGGGGCAATCGCGGCCGAGTCCCACGCCGACCACGCCGCCTTCGATCGGTGGTGGGACGCCCGGCGTGCCGCCCACTGCGAACTCGCGTCCCACGCCGACCGCACCCACCGCGCCGCCGACCATCAGCCGTCCGCCGACCGCGCCGCCGACCATCAGCCGTCCGCCGACCGCACCGCCGACCATCAGCCGTCCGCCGACCGCGCCCGACCGGCCGTCGTTCGCGGAGATTCGCGGTCGGGTTCTGGGACAATCGCGGCCGAGTCCCACGCCAACCACGCCGCCCTCGATCGGCAGCGGAAGGCCCGGCGTAACCGCGATTCCGAACCCGCGTCCCAACCCAACCGGCCCGCCAACGGTACACGGTCCGTCCACCCCGGGCAGCCGGCCCACGCTGTCGGACATCCGCGGGCGGATCCTCGAGTCGGGTCGCGGCGGGCAGACGCATGCGGCGAGCCCCTTCCCCGGAACCGGGCCCGAGATCTCGAGGTCGGAGATGCCCGCCCGAGCCGGAGCGCGGTTTCCCGACCGACTCCAGTCCGGCGATCTCGACCGACTCACCTCCGGCCCCGTCGCCCGAAAGCTCCGACTGGATGACCAGTATCGGGAGATGCAACGTGGCGACGTGGCACGCCGGCTTCAGTTGCACAATCAGGTCACCAACATCGTCAACGTGACCAACGTTCATCCGTCGTACGGAACCCACTACGCCGGAGATCGCTACTATCACGGCCGGATCAGCCCGAACTATACCAACGGCTGCTTCCGGTCGAACTACTACGGGCATCGCTACTTCGCCGGCGAGTGTTGGTATCCGACGTGGACGCCCTGGGTAAATTGGTCTTGGCATTACCACTGCCATACATTGTGGGATCCTCGGCCCTATTGGTGCCGCCCGGTGATTTACGAGCCGTCGGTGGTTTGGGTTTGGTATCAGCCGCCGGTGTGGGTTTCGCTGCCCGTGGTGGCGTCCGGCACGTGGGTCGACGTGGAACCGGTCCCGGTCGTCGGCCGGTTCGACCTGCAGTTGCTGGCCGTGCGATTCGTCGACCCGGGACATGCCGAGGAGAAACTCGGTCCGCGGTACCGCGTCTGGTTCCGCAACAACGGCGAGAATCCCATCACCGAGCCCTTCGACGTGATGCTCTTTGCCGGCAACGACGCGAAACTGACCGAGGGCGTGCCCCGGTCGGGCGTGCGTGTCACGTCGGTCGAGGCCGGCGACGTCCAAAGCGTCGACGTCCGCTTGCCGATCGAGGTCTATTCGTTGGGCCGCGACTCCAAGGGCGAACCGGCCCCATTCGAGACGCTGCACGTGCTGATCGACGCCAACCGCGAAGTTTCCGAAAAGGAGGAGGACAACAACGGGGCGAGCATTTCCCGGGCGGAAATCCTGCCGGTCGATCCGGCCTCCTTCGAGGTGGCCCCCACCCAGGTCGCTTCCGGGGGCGAGATCGTGTTGGCCGGCGAAGGTTTCGGCCCGGAGCCCGGACAGCTTCTGGTCCACCTCGACGGCAAGGAACTCGAAGGCGAGATCCTCGGCTGGTACGACCTGGGCGTTCGGGCGACGCTGCCGAATGTCGCCCTGACGGCGCCCGCGGAGGCCGAACTCGTGGTCGTCCGCGGCGACGGGGCGGCCGCGAATCCGCTGAAGGTCACCATCTCGCCGGCGGGGGCGGAGGTTCCATGAATGATCGATAGGGGGACTTGATGCTTGAAGTCATGGACGGCGAAGCCGCAAGCGGTTAGACTTGTCGTTCGTCGTTGATCATCTTTTGGATTCCTCACTGTCCCCCCATGGCCGATCGCCCGCGGTTTCTGTTCGTTACGTCTCAGGTCGGCGCGGAAGGGGCCCTCAAGCACGAACTGGCGCGACGGTGGCCGGAGTTCCGTTTCGCCTATTCGCGGCCCGGCTTCTTGACCTTCAAGTTGCCCGACGATCATCTCCTGCCCGCCCATTTCGATATCGAGTCGGTATTCGCCCGGGCGTATGGCTTCTCGCTGGGTAGGGCCCGCGGCCACACTCCCGACGAGCTTGCCCGCGGCGTGTGGGAGGTGTACGGAGACAGGCCTTTTACCCGAATCCACGTATGGCAGCGCGATTTGCTGGAGCCGGGTGAACAGGACTTCGAGCCATCGATCACACCCGCGGCACTGGAGGCCGAGGAAGCTATCCGGGTGCGATGCCCACGGCCCGAAGCGCTTGCTGCGGACGCCGTCGATCCCACCGTGCCCGCCCCCAGCGGAGAACTCGTGTTGGATTGCATCCTGGTCGAACCGGACGAGTGGTGGGTCGGGTACCATCGTTCCGGGTTGGTTGCCGGACAGTGGCCCGGCGGAATGCTTCCGCTTCAGTTGCCCCCCGAGGCGGTCAGCCGAGCCTGGCTGAAGATGGAGGAGGCCCTGCGGTGGTCGCAGTTGCCCGTCGAGCCGGGAGCCCGATGGGCCGAGTTGGGCAGTGCGCCGGGGGGTTCGAGCCAGGCCCTGTTGGATCGCGGGATGATCGTCACGGGCATCGATCCGGCCGAGATGGACGCCCGGGTGCTGGCTCACCCCCGCTTCACGCACCTTCGAGGCCGGGTGACGCAAATACGCCGCCGCGAATTCCGCAAGATCCGTTGGATCGCCGCCGACATGAACGTCGCGCCCAGCTACACGCTCGACGCCGTGGAAGCGATCGTCGCGCATCCGGAGGTCCATGTTCGCGGCCTGCTTCTGACGCTGAAACTGCCGCAGTGGAAGCTGGCCGAGCGAGTGCCCGAGTATCTCGATCGCGTGCGCAGTTGGGGTTACAACGTGGTTCGGGCCCGACAACTCGTCCACGATCGGCGAGAGATTTGCCTGGCGGCTTTGCAGAAACCCTTCCGTCACGCACCACCGCGCGTGCACCGCAAAAGGTAAGCGGATCGGTTGCAAAAGCTACCCAAGCGTATTTACCGTGAATCCTTATCTGCCGTTTCGGTAATGTGCGGTAGAGCCGCTTTAGAGGACTCAAGCTACGGGAACGGTTTCGCCGATCCAGCCCCTGTAAACTATTGATGTCGTGCATCCTGACAACGCGTTTGACTTACCCCAAGCTCCGTATTTACAATGAACGTTTTCGGTTGAGTCTCCCTCCGTGATGGTCGTCGGCTGCAGACGCCGCGCGAGCCCTGCCGCTGACCCCCCGCCGCTTTGCACGAATCCAGTCCGTCACCGGACGTGCAATGGGCAAAGTTTGTCGCTTTTGTGGATCATGATAGGAGTCGCACAATGAAATCGGGTTATGCCTGTTTCCCCCCACCTCTCTCCAAAGGGCGTTTCTCGGTTCTCTGGGGTCTGACTGTAACGACGGCAATGGTCGCGTTGACCGTTATGGCAGACGACGAGCCTTCCGCGACCGACGACCCGGTGGTTGCTACGGAAAGCGTCGACACCGGTCAGGTAAACCCGGCCGACGATTCCGATTCCGAAAAGGAGGCCGAGACGGTCGGCGAACCGCTGGCCCCGGGAATGGTCGAGTTGATGCAGCAGGAGATCGCCAAAGGGCTTCAGCTCCGAGGAATCAACAGCAACTTCTCGCGTTTTCAGAGTTATTTGGGCGGCCGGCTGAACGCGACGGCGTCTCACTCGGGATCGGAGCTGACCGGATACTGCCGTTTGAAGTGGTACGACCGGATGTTGCGATCCGTGTTGAAGGCGCCGAGCGAGGCCGAAGAGTTCACCCGAAACTTGCACAAGGCCGTATTGAACGGCCGGGAAGGATTCGCCGAGGTCCTGACGACGGCCGCCGAGAAACTCGACATCGGTCAGCACCAGCAGGGTTCCTTCGCCGAAGTCGATTCGCCCGAGCAGGCGCTGGAGGTGATCAAGCACGCGTTGACGGCCGCCCAGATCGCCTACGCGGCCAGCCTCGCGCCGCTTACCAAGAGCGAGATCCAGACGCTGCGGACGAACCTCAATCCCGTTTTCACCACCGAGAACCGGGTGGGACACACGCTGCAAAGGCGCAGCTCGGGACAGCAGTTGGTGCGGGTGATGCAGAAGATGGATCGCGAGTCGCTGCACGCCGCCGCCGAGGCGCTGGCGGCCATCGCCGATCCGCAGTTGCTCGAGCAGCTCGCGTCGTTTCCCGGCGGCGACCCAACGACCGTCGAGGGCGTCAGCGGGACCGTGATTGCGAAGATCGACACCCCCAGCGGAACCATTGTGATCGGCGGCAAGGATCGGAACGTGTATCGGCTCGACACGATGTCCGGGGTCAACGTGGTGATCGACCAGGGCGGAAACGACGTCTACTACGACGGCTCCGTTTCCCCGCAACGCCCCGTGTTGATCGTGATCGATCTGGAAGGGGATGACGCCTACGAGAGCAAGACGCCGGGGGTCCAAGGCTCGGCCATCTTGGGCGTGTCCATGCTCGTGGACGTCGAGGGCAACGACGTCTACCGGGCCCAAGACGTCGCGCAGGGGTCGTGTCTGGCCGGCGTGGGCATTCTCATCGACTATGCCGGCAACGACGCCTACGTCGGACTGCGGCGCGTCCAAGGGCAGGCCGTCGGGGGGCTGGGAATCCTCATCGACCACGCCGGAAACGACCGATACCACGCCGCCATGTGGGGACAGGGATTCGGCGGGCCGTGGGGTTTCGGGCTGCTCGACGACGTCGATGGAAAGGACCACTACTACGGCGGCGGGCTGTATCTGAACTCCTACATCAACGACGACAATCCCACGCCCGGCTATGAGGGTTGGGTCCAAGGCGTCGGGGCCGGATTGCGGGCAGTAGGCGACGGCGGCGTCGGCGTGATCCTCGACGGCGGCGGCGACGACGTCTACGAGTACGACTACCTCTCGCACGGCGGCGGCTACTGGTGCGGCATGGGATTCGCCCGCGACTTCGGCGGAAACGACCAGCGGCTGGGGGCCACCCGCGTGGCCTATCACGGCGGCCCTCGCACCCAGCGAAGCTTCCAACGCTTCAGCAACGGCTACGGCTGCCACTATGCCTTGGGTTTCCTCTTCGACGATCGGGGCGACGACACCTACAACGGCACGATCATGTCCGTGGGATTTGCCTGGGATTGTGCGGTGGGGTACCTGTGCGATTTCGGCGGCAACGACCGTTACAGCGGCACGGAAGGCAACGGGGCCCAGGCCGGACTCGGCGTGATCTTCGACTACGACGGCGACGACGTTTACCTGGGTTCCGGGCAAGGCCGCGCATCGCCGAGCATCTCGTACCACGACCTGCCCCAGTGCGGCGGGAACTTCGGTTTCGTGATCGACTACGGCGGCACCGACAAGTATGGATGCGGCGCCCGCAACAACGGCTACTACACGCGGAGCAGTTCCGGCGGGTTCCTGATCGACCGTCCCAAGCAGACCGATGCCGTCAACACGGCCGAAAGACCCGTGGTCAAAGCGGCGGCCGGGTCGTGACGGGGCATGTGCTCGGCGTGTACTTCCTGGGGCACAAGGAAGGAACCGTGATGATTCGTATTCTTCAGACGCTTTCGATTTGTCTCCTGTTGGCGGTCCTGGTGTCGGCAGCCGATTCGATCGCTCCTTCCGCCGAGGAAACGAAGCGGGTGGAAGAACCGGCCGCCCCGTTGAAGGGCCCGATCCTGTTGGCGTTGAACCCGTCGTACTCGAACCAGGCGCCCGAACCGGCCGGCGATGCGGAAGATGCTCCGGAGGAGCAGACCGACGGGGCGCCGGCCACGGAGCCGCCCGACGCCGCCGCGCCGCAACCCAAGCGGACGCTCAGCCCGGCCATGGTCGCCCTACGCGATCGGGTCCGCCGGACCTTGGAGGCCTATCGCCGGCAAATGCTCAGCACGCGCGACAACACGGCCACCGAACTGATGCACGCCTGCCTGGCCTTCGGGTGCAACACCGAGGTCTACCAGAACGGTTCGTCCGGAAAGAAAGCCAACGGCATCACTACCTTGTGTTGGAACGTGTCTTGCGCCGGCTATGAGCCGCTGGTGATCAGCGACGGCCGAGTCGCCGCACGGATCGGTTACGGCGTGCAGGAGCGGCCCTCGCAGTTGCTGGCCGTCTTGGCACTGGCACGCGTGAACTCGGACTATCCCATGCGGGTGGGCGAGGACGTCCGCAACGTGGCCGACCTGGTCGAACACGAAAAGCTCGGTTGCCGCTCGAACGCCGACCTGTCGCTGACCTTGACCGGTCTGGCGTACTATGTCGACGATGACGCGACCTGGACGAACAGCCTCGGCGAAGAATGGTCCGTCGAGCGAATCGTCCAGCAGGAACTCGCCGGAGAACTCCGCAACGTGGTCGCCGGAGAAACGGATCGCGTGATGGGGCTCGGCTACCTGCTTTCCCGCCGGGCCACACGCGAGCAGCCGATCGAAGGCCAATTCCTCCGGGCGAAGACGTTCATCGACCAGTACCACGACTACGTCCTGAAACACCAAAACAGCGACGGCAGTTGGGGTATCCGCCGCGTGTCCGGCGGGAGCACAACCTACGATTCGGCCCAGCAGTTGCACGCCACCGGCCGCGTGTTGGAGTGGCTTGCCGTCTCGCTCCCGGAAGACCGTCTGGAAGATGCAGGCGTGGTCCGGGCGGTTGCGTACCTCGATAATCTGCTGGCCAACGGCCGCTATCGCCACGACCTGAACTCGTACAGTACGCAGCAGATCGGCTCGGTGATGCACGCGCTTCACGCCTTGGCCGTGTACGACGAGCGAGTATTCGAGCCGTCCGATCCGGAACCGGCCGAAACGCCGGCGGATCGCCAGGCCGCGCGGCCGTAGGGTTGATGGAGTGTCGTGGGGTGGCACGCCCTGAGGAACGAAGGGCGTGGAGGAATCGCCAAATCACGCCCTTCGTTCCTCAGGGCGTGCCACCCAATTGAATCAGCATTTCTGCGCAATCGTTTACAGAAGGACGCCGCTGTAGAAGGATTGCCGACCGTCGTCGGTCTCCAGAAGCAGCGCTCCGTCCGGGGCAATGCCGGCGCATCGGCCGCGAATCGTCCGCCGACCTTGCTCGACGGTGAGCGTCTCGCCGTGCTGTAGACACAGACGATTGGCCCGGGCGCCGATCCGGTCCGGTTCCGACGTCGATTGGCCGAGGGCGTCCTCCAAGTGAGACAGCAATTCCACGAGGAAGGTCGTCCGGTCGTGGTGCCGGCCGGTCAAATCGTACAACGTCGCGGCCGTGGTTCTCAATTCCGGCGGGGCGTCGGCCGGCGAGTTGTTCGTGTTCACGCCGATGCCCACGATGTGGCGGCCGTCGGGCAGCACCTCGACCAGAATGCCCGCCAGCTTTCCCCCGTCGGCGAACACGTCGTTGGGCCAACGGATGCCGACCCTCCGGCCGGGCAAGAGCGGCGCGAGCGTGTCGGCGACCGCCAGGGCAGTCGCCAGCGCGACCAGTGGCGACTGGCCCACCTGCCGGACACCCACCTGGTCGCGAGTGAGCAGGAGGGTCATGGCCAGGCTCCCCCGACCGGTCCACCAACGGTTAGTCCCCCGTCCTCGCCCGGCGGTCTGTCTGTCGGCGATCACCAGCAGCGGCAGCTCCCCCGATGTCTCCGCGGCACACCGGCGGGCCCGGTCGTTCGTCGAATCGAGCGTCGCGTGGTGCTGCACGTCGACCACGAAGGTCTCTCTTAGTACCCGGTCGATGTCGAGGTGATCGCGGTCCACGTCAGTTGGCGCAAGATAGGTGCTGTCGAACACTTGGGTGGAATACGGGAGATTCGAGCAGTTCTCGTCCCATCCTATCCTTTCGGCCAGCGAAAACAATCCGCCGGCACGGCTTTCGGTTCCTCCTCCACTTCCTCCTTCCTCGGCGTGGCAAACCGTGGGTAACACGGCGTTGACCCCGATGGCGTCCTTCGCTACAGTATCACCCCGCAATTCTCCTTATCCTCGGCACCCAACCGGGAAAACGCGATGGCTCTCACGCTCAGCGGCAGGAAGTCGAAAACCGCGGCGAAGCCGGCCTCGTGGTACGGGCTGCCCGCCACGATGAACGTCATGTACATCACCACCCGGTCGCGCACGGGCGGATGGCTGGCCGAGGCCTTTGCCGCCGACAGTGCCTCGAAGGTCGTGCTGGAAGAAGCCGTCGGATCGGCCGCCGGGTTGGCGCGGCTTCGCGACGAGGCCTTCGACGTCGTGCTGGTCAGTCACGAACCCGACGAGTTGGACGCTCTGGAACTGGCCGAAGGCTATCGGGCCGGCGGGGCCGACGAACCGATCGTCGTGCTGGGCAATCAGAGCGAGCAGGAAATGGCCGCGCTGTGCTACGAGGTCGGCGCCGACGGGTACGTTTGCGTCCACACCACCACCACGCGAAACCTGATTTGGGTCGCCGCCCGGGCCGTCCAGCGCCATCAACTCATCCGCGAAAACCACCGCCTGAATCTGACCGAGCAAACCCGCCTGCAACGCGAACACGACGAAGCCGATCGGTTGCTCTCTCAGCAGCGTGCCTTGCTGGACGATCTCGAAGCGATCCGTCGGAACCGTTCCTGTTCGTACGAACCGCTGAACAGCCCCGGTGCCCAGCAGCCGCTGCGCTTGCCCGAAGAGCTGGTTACCCACTATCGCGAGCTGTTGCGAACCTACGTGATCATGGGCTTCGGGAACCTGGCCGCCGAGTTGAAACGGCTGGCAGAACTGATGGTTTCCGGCGGTTTGAGCGTCCAGCAGACGATGCAACTGCACCTCGGAGCGTTGGAGGAACTCATCCGCGGACTGGGGGCCCGAAGTACCCGACACGTGATGACGCGGGCCGACCTCTTGGTGCTGGAGGTGATGATCCATCTGGCCGAAGGCTACCGGCAGCGCTACCAGGAGCGAATCCACCCGCCGTTGCAGCGCGTGCTGCCGGGCTTCGAGTAGACACGCTCATGTCCGATTCTGAAACGACGATTGCCGAGTTGAAGCGATGGGTCGACGATTTCGTCGATTGTCGCGACTGGCACCGGTTCCACTCGCCGAAGAATCTCTCCATGTCGATGGCCATCGAGGCGGCCGAACTGATGGAACATTTCCAGTGGCTCTCGGTGGAACAGTCCCGCTGCGTGGCCGACGTGCCGGATCAACTGGCGGCCGTCGGCGAAGAGCTGGCCGACGTGCTCTGCTACGCGTTGGCCATGGCCAACGAACTGCGACTGGACCTCTCCACGGTCGTTCGGCGGAAACTCGAAAAGAACGAGCAGAAGTACCCCGCCGAGCAGTATCGCGGCCGATTCGGTCCGGAAGACCCGGGCCCGCAGCCACCGGCCGATCCGGCCGAGTGAAGAGGGCTGCTTATCGCGGCCAGGCGCCGGGTGCCGATGGCCGGCCGCCTCATGTCTCCGCGCGATCTGCCCACGCCGGTCTCCCCACCTGAATTCGGGACGGCCACACTCCCCCGGGCTGATTGCAAATCGGACTGAAGCGGGCATAATGACCAGATTACACGTTTCCCCGTGGAGGATCGCACGCCATGCGCGAGAAGATTGTCGAGTATCAAGGCCTGACTTTCGACGATGTCCTGCTGGAGCCACGACACAGCGAAGTCGTGCCGGCGGAAGTCGACGTCGGAACGAAGCTGACTCGCCGGATCGATCTGAATATCCCTATTGTCAGCTCGCCGATGGACACGGTCACCGAAAGCGCCATGGCCATCGCCCTCGCCCAAGTGGGGGGGCTCGGCATCGTCCACAAGAACATGACCGTGAAACGGCAGGCCAATGAGGTCGGCAAGGTCAAGCGGAGTGCGAACGGGATCATCGTCAACCCTCAAACGCTTCCGCCCGAGGACACGGTCGGCCGGGCGCAGGAGGTTATGAACCAGTACAACGTGTCGGGTTTGCCGATCACCACGGCGGACCGGCGGTTGGTGGGCATTCTCACCAAGCGCGATCTACGGTTCCTCGAAGACCGCAACCTGCCCATCTCGGAGGTAATGACGAAAGAACATCTTGTAACGGCTACAGGGGAAGTGACGCTTGAAGAAGCTGAGAAGATTTTAATGGCAAAAAAGGTGGAGAAGCTTTTGCTGGTTGACGAAGACTTTAGACTGACCGGCCTCATTACGATCAAAGACATTGATATGATGAGGTGCTTTCCGCAAGCCTGTAAAGATAGGCAAGGAAGGCTGAGGGTCGGGGCCGCCATCGGCGTGCATGACTACGACCGGGCCGAAGCCCTGATCAAGGAAGACGTGGACGTATTGGTGGTCGACAGTGCCCACGGGCATTCGGCCAATGTGATTGAAACGGTTAGGAGAATCAAGAAGACCTGGGACATCGACGTGGTGGCCGGAAACGTGGCCACGGCGGAAGGCTGCAGGGATCTGATCGAAGCCGGGGCCGATGCGGTGAAGGTCGGAATCGGACCGGGGTCGATCTGCACGACTCGGGTGATCTCCGGCGTGGGTGTCCCGCAGATCACTGCCATCAGCCAAGCGGCCCAAGCCGCCGAGGAGAGTCGAACACCGGTCATCGCCGATGGCGGAATACGATACTCCGGCGACCTGACCAAAGCACTGGCCGCCGGCGCACACGTGGTAATGCTCGGAGGACTGCTGGCCGGATTGGAAGAGAGCCCCGGCGCGCAGATCCTCTTTCAAGGACGAACTTTTAAGGTATATCGCGGGATGGGCTCTTTGGGGGCCATGGTCCAGGGTTCCAGCGAACGCTACCGACAAACGAGCAGCGGACGCGGACCCGACAAGTTGGTTCCCGAGGGCGTAGAAGGACGCGTGCCCTACAAGGGCCCCTTGGGACCGTTCATCTATCAGCTCGTGGGGGGCTTGCGAGCTGGGATGGGTTATTGTGGAACTCGGACCATCGAGGAGTTGCGCACCGACGCACGATTCCTTCAGGTCTCACCAGCCAGCGTGCGGGAGAGTCATCCTCATGACATTACGATTACGCAGGAAGCACCAAACTACAGTACGGAGTACGGCGCCGGCGAAACCTCCTAGGAGGCCGGCAAATCGATCGGATGTCGCGGGGGACCGAATCCCGCCTTACAACCTTCTGTCCCGCTCTTTGGGCGTCTTGCTGCTGGTTGGCGCAACGCTCAGCACGCTTTCGGTGCCGGCACCGGCAGAAGACTCGATCACGACGCCTTCGAAGGCCACCACGACCTACGCGGTCGGCCAGCAGGGACACAAGCTGAAATGGCTTCCTTACCGGCCGAGCAAGCCGTCGCTCGAGAGTCGGGCGGACCGCGAGAGTTCGGTGAATCGGACGCAGTACCTGGCCCCCTCGACCGCTCCCCCGCCCGAAACGCGGACCTCGCCGCAATCTCGTCCGAGCCCCTTCAGCGATCCCTTCGGAGACGCCCGGAGCGAGGCGATGGCCCAAAACGATCCGCTGCGGAGTTTTCCGGCCGAACCACCGCCGGCGGTTCCTCCCGAAGAGTTCCAACCGCCGTTTGTCGCGCCGCAGACAGTCAAGCCGCCCGTCACAACGCCGCAAGACCTCGATACGTCCTTTGATGATCGTTATCGTGGACCTTCGGGGTTTCCCAACATGGAACTCGAAGAATGTCCCTCGCCGGGGGATGAGGAGTTCTTCACGCCGATTCGCAAACTCAGCGTCGACACCAAGCCCAAGCTCACACGGGAAGGAACGGAACAAGAGCTGCCCCAGGAATGCCAGCTACAAGGCGGGGAATATATGCCTCGCGAGTGGTGTCAGACGACGTTCACCTGGAAGGCTTCCGGGTTGTGCCACAAGCCGCTCTACTTCGAGGACGTGCAATTGGAGCGATACGGGCACTCCTGGGGACCCTACTTGCAGCCGATCATCTCCGGTGCCCACTTCTTCCTCACGGTTCCGATCCTGCCGTACAAAATGGGCCTCTATCCTCCGGAGGAGTGCATTTACACGCTGGGGTACTATCGCCCGGGCAGTTGTGCTCCGTACTTGCTCGATCCGCTGCCGCTGAGCGTCCGGGCAGGTTTGGCCCAAGCGGGTGCCATGGTCGGAGGCGCCTACGTGATTCCCTAACTGGACTTCTCTTATCCGGCACCAAGGCGTATACTCCGCCGCCTTCATTTTTCCAGCAAAAGGGGTCTGCAACCGGGCGGGCGAGGAGTATCCTGATGGATAAGCGGTGGCCGAGTGTGCTGGGCGTCGTTCTTCTGATGGCGACGGCCGGCTGCCGAAATCTGGCCCGGCCCGAGTTCGCATGCCCGGGTCGAATCGAACTCCAACAAGCCCGGGCCCAACAATACGACCCCTACCCCGAAAACGAACCCGGGCCGAGGATCGGGGGCGGTCGTCCTATGGAGTACGCGAAGCCCCGTGACGAAATTGTCCGGGTAAGGCCCCCCTTCGATCCGCTCCGTGCGCCTCGCGATCCGTGGAACTGAAGCCGCTGAGCAAGTGCCCGGGCTGTCGGATCGGCGGCGTTTGCGATATGATTCGGGTTGCGACTCCAAGGCCCCGTTCTCCACCCACTGCTTACGGACCGAGTACCCGAAATGTCCGCCCGCGCGCGCCGAAAGAAGAAAGCCGCCCCCAAACCGCCGACAAAAGACGCGCCGACGACCGCCGGCCAGCGGCTGCAAAAGATCCTGGCCGCGGCGGGAGTCGGCAGCCGGAGAGAATGCGAGGAGCTGATCACCGCCGGCCGCGTCGAGGTCGATCGCCGCATGGTCACCGAATTGGGTACGCGCGTCGACCTCGCGGAGCATGAAATTCGCGTGGATGGCGTTCCCCTGCCGAAAGCCAAACTCGTCTACTACGCGGTCAACAAGCCGTCGGGCGTGGTCTGCACCAATCGCGACCCTTCGGGACGCCCCCGGGTGATCGACCTGCTGCCCGTCCGCGAGGCCCGACTGTTCACGATCGGGCGGCTGGATCTCGGCAGCGAAGGTCTGATCCTGGTGACCAACGACGGCGAGTTGGCCAACCGGCTGACGCACCCTCGATACGGTGTGGAGAAGACCTACCGCGTGCAAGTCGCCGGCAAGCCTTCCCGCGAGATCTTGGCGCAACTCCGCCGCGGCGTTCACTTGGCGGAAGGTTTGGCCCGGGCGGAGCGCATTCATATCAAGTCGCACCGCAAGGAGAGCACGACGCTGGAGATGGTGCTCCGCGAGGGCCGCAACCGCGAGATCCGCCGCGTGTTGGCCCGGTTCGGCCACAAGGTCCTCAAACTGGTGCGGATCGGCGTCGGTCCGGTGCGATTGGGAAATCTCCCGCCGGGCGAGTACCGGAAGCTTACCGGGCAAGAACTCGATGCGCTGCGACGTGCGGCGGGAAGAGCGGACAAATGAAAACACCATGACCAAAGATCACCACCCGTCCTACGCCGACCGTGCCCTGCAAGAGACGGTTTCGATTGAACAGAACGTTCCGCTCGCCCGGGATACGTACCGGCTTCGGTTTGCCTGTTCGGAGATCGCGCGGCGGATCGTGCCGGGGCAGTTCGTCATGCTGCGTTTGGCGGGCTATAACGATCCGCTGCTGGGTAGACCGCTGGCACTGTACGACGTGGTCGGCGGAAGCGACGGGCGGCCGGAAGCGTTGGACATCGTCTATCTGGTCGTCGGCAAGCTGACCGGCCACCTGGCCACGCTGAAGCCGGGCGTCCCGCTCGACGTCTGGGGGCCGTTGGGCAACGGCTTCCCGCCCACCGACACCGAGCACCTGGTGATGGTCGCCGGCGGGATCGGGCAGACACCCTTTCCGGCCCTGGCCCGGGAATACCTCGGCCTGCACGCCTACGGAGATCCGCCTCGGCAAGTACCCCGGGCCGAGAAGGTCACGCTCTGCTACGGGGCACGCCGCGCCGAGTACTTGGCGGGCGTGGACGACTTCAGGCGGCTTGGCGTCGACGTGCATCTGAGCACGGACGACGGTTCGACAGGGCATCACGGTCCGGTCACCGAACTGATCCGCCCCGTCGTCGAGCGGTCCGGGAGCGCGTGCCGGATCGTCTGCTGCGGTCCGGAGCCGATGATCGAGGCCACCTCCGAAATCGCCCGACAACTGGGCGTCCCGTGCCAGGTCTCGTTGGAAGCGCCGATGGCCTGCGGGATCGGAATCTGCTTCAGTTGCGTGGCGAAGATACGCGACGCGTCGGGCCGCTGGGACTATCGGCGGACCTGCGTGGACGGGCCGGTCTTCGAAGCCGACGACGTACAGTGGTGATCGCCCGAATGCCGCTTGCGGCTTCGCAGCAGAACTCGCGAGCGAGCGCTATCCCTGCCTGAGCGCTTTGATCTTCGCCGACAAACGCGACTTGGTTCGGGCGGCGGCGTTTCGGTGGATGATATTTCGCGTGCCGGCCCGATCGAGCTTCTTGGCGGCCAGACGGAACTCGGTTTCGGCCGTTTCGGCGTCGCCGGCCATGACGGCCTCGCCGACCTTGCGGCACTGGGTGCGGACGGCCCGCTTGATGGATCGGTTCCTTTGCCGTCGGGCGATATTCTGTCGAAGCCGCTTCTTGGCACTAACGGTATTGGGCATAGTAACCTCTGAACTCCTGCTTTGGCGGTATCGTCCGCCTTCTGCTGTGTTTCTGCCTTCGTTTCTATCGGCCGGGGACTGCCGTGTTCTTTCTCGGTTAGGGGTCGGTGCGGGCACGTTCGCCGACACGATTCGCGCCGATCACAGTTCGGTCTCGTCGTCCTCGATTTCGCCCGGACCTTCCTCGTCTTTACCGCCACCCTTTTCGCGCTCGCGCAGTTTGCTGATCTTCGCCAACAGGTCCGAGACGTCCCGGTACGTAAAATCCATCCCGGCGAGTTGGGTCAGGTATTGTTCGGCCTTGTCGACGTCTTTGAGGAACAGCGCCATCCTCCCGGCCAGGTAAAGGGCCCGCTTCTTGCTCTCTTCCTCCCGGTCGGCGATTTCCGCGATGGCCATTTCATAGTGGGTCATCGCCAGGCGGTTCTGCTTGATCTTCTGAAAACACTCACCCAACCTCAGCATGCAATCGCCCTTGTGGCGGGGGTCGTTTCGGGCGTGCTGATACTGTTTGATCGCCTCGTTGGCCTGCCCGGCCAGTTGGTAGCGGTACCCGAGTTGATACTTCAAGGCGAGGCTGTTCGGCATCCGCTCGCAACGTCCCTTGTAGACGTCCAGTTCCTTTTCGATCAGGTCCTTGCGGAGCTTTCGCGCGAGTTCCTTTTCGCCTTGCTTATCCGCCTCGATCATCTTCATCCGCACGCGCCTCAACTGGATGTCTTCCCAATGTTCGCGGACGTCCTCGTTGCCGCCGGAAGCCTTATAGGCATCGGCGTAGACTTTTTCGGCCTTCTCGTAGTCTCCTTTGTGGATGAAGAACTGGGCCAACTCGATGTAGCCGGCTATGCTCTTGGGATCGGCCTCGATCTTCTGCCGCAGTTTTTCCTCCGGCGAGAGGTCTTCCTCGTCGTCGGCCTCGGTTTCCAGCGCTTGTTCCTTCGTCTGCGCGTGGCTGTCGACGATCTTGCCTTCCTCGTCCTCGCGAAACCCGCCCAGAGCCACGGTTTTCTGCACGGTCAGCGAGGCGATCGCCCGCTGGGGCTCGTCGTCGTCGGGCCGCGCCTGGGCGACCTTGTGCCACATGGCGATGGCCCCGTCGAACTGGTGGACGGAGGCCGCGGACAAGGCACACGCCTTGTTGATATCCGGATCGTCCGGTGCCGCCGTCCGCGCCCATTTCAGGTAGTGCTGCGGGATCTCGAGATTCCCCTTCTTCTCCGTGGCCGTGGCCATCGCCAACAGCGCGGCTTTGTCCCAGGGATTGACCGTCAAGACCTTCAGGCCCTGCTTGATGACCTCGTCCCAGTCCTTGGCAACCAACGCTTTCTTGACCGCGGCACGGGCTCCCCGCTCGAAGAACTGGGCCATCTTGCGGCCCGTCCGGTTGTTGCCGTATTTCTTCTGCAGATTGCCCACATAAGCCTGGACATACTCCAGGTTCAACGGGTCGCCCAGCACGCATTGCGTGAACAGATCGGTCGCGTAATCGTGCTGGCCCTGGGTAACTTGCTTCCTGCCGTGCTCGAACTGCTTCAGCAGGCGATCGCGCATGGCCGGCGTCGGACCGGACCTTTCGGGTTTTTCTTCGACTGCCATGACCACCCAGATGGTGCATCAAGTGAACACTCAGAAGCGGGGGAAATCGGGCGACTTGGCCCAAAATACCCTTTTTCTTACCCTAAAACACCTTCTATTCTAGCAGCTTCACTGGTCAACACAACGCCTGACGCTGAGATTGTTGTTCGGGGGGGCCGGTCTGAAATGCCCGCGGTGTCACCACAACCTGGAGCAACGACGATTCCATTATAAGCGACTGTGAAACCGCGGAGGACAAGGAAACCCGCACAAAACCAATCTTGCGGGGGGTCGGCGACCGTTACTCGAAGCAACCGACGTAACGCGACCTTTTTCACCGGTGCGAGTCGATGCCGCCCCTCACTTCGCCGCCACGATCCGCTCCTTGCCCACGAACGGCCGCAAGACTTCGGGCACGACGATCGAACCGTCGGCTTGCTGGTAATTCTCCAGCACCGCGATCGCGGCGCGGCTGATGGCGATGGCCGTGCCGTTGAGCGTGTGGAGAAACTGGGTGCCCTTCTCGCCCTTGACCTTGTAGCGGATGTTCAGCCGCCGGGCTTGATAGTCGGTGCAGTTCGACGTGCTGGTGATCTCGCCGTATTCTCCGCGGCCGGGCATCCAGGCCTCCAGGTCGAACTTGCGATAGGCCGGGCCGCCCAGGTCGCCGGTGGCCGTGTCGACCACGCGATAGGGAACGCCCAGCCCGTCGAACAGCCGGCACTCCAAATCGCGGAGGTGGTCCAGCATCGCGTCGCTTTCCTCCGGCAGGGTGTAGGCGAACATCTCGACCTTGGTGAACTGGTGGACGCGGTACAATCCCCGCGTGGCCCGGCCGTGGGCACCGGCTTCCGTGCGGAAGCAATGGCTGATGCCGCAGAGCTTGATCGGCAGTTCGTCGGCGTCGACCGTCTGCCCGGCGTACAGGCCGCCCAGCGTGATCTCGGCCGTCGCGACCAGGCTCAGATCGGTGTTGTCGATGCTGTAGATCTGCGTTTCCGGACCGCGGGGAATGAACCCGATCCCTTCGAGGATCTCGTTCCGTGCCAGGTCGGGCGTGGTCATCGGGGTGAAGCCCTCGGCCATCAACACCTCCAGGGCGTAGCGTTGAAGGGCCAATTCCAACAAGACCATGTCGTTGCGAAGGAAGTAGAACCCGTGGCCGGCCACCCGGGCGCCGCCGTCGAAATCGACCAGGTCGAGCTTCTCGGCCAGATCGACGTGGTCCAACGGCTGGAAATCGAACTGGGGTTGCGGGGTCTTGCCGAGGAACAGTTCCAGGTTGGCCTGGTCGTCGGCCCCGATCGGGGCGTCGGGATGCGACATGTTGGGAATCGACCGATGAAGCGCATCCAACTCGGCGGCCACGGCGTCCAGCTCGGCCCGGTGCTCGTTGGTCTGCTCTCGCAGCCGGCGTCCTTCTTCCTTGCGTTGATCGCGCTCGGCCTGGTCCTTGGCCTGGCCGATCGATTTGGAGACTTGGTTGGCCTGGCGATTGAGTTCCTCGACCTCGGCCTGCATGGCCTTGCGTCGGGCTTCCAGTTCCACGAACCGGTCGACGTCAACCGCAACGCCCCGGTGGACGCAATTCTGTTTGACCGATTCGGCGTTTTCGACGATGAATTTGCGATCTAGCATGGCAGTGGGTAGTGGATAGTGGGTAGTGGGTAGTGCCGCTTGCGGCTTCGCAGTGGTGAGTGGAAAGTGGAAAGCGGCTGTTGTCAAATCTCACTCAACTCCTTCCACAACCGCGCGCTGGCCTTGATGCCGCGATGGAAGTCGGCCAGACAAAACTTCTCGTTGGGGCTGTGCGTGTTGTCGTCGTCCTGCCCCCAACCCAGCAGGAGGACGTCGGCTTCGAGCGTTTCGTGGAAGGCGGTCACGATCGGGATCGAGCCGCCCTCGCGAGCGAACACCGGCCGGCGTCCGAAGGCGTGTTCGATCGCCCGGGCCGCCGCCGCAATGTAAGGACTATCCAGCGGAACCAACACGCCGGGCGAGCCGTGGAAGTCGATCAACTCCATCTCGATGCCCGGCGGACACAACTCCGAGAGCATCGGTTTCAGTGCCGCGGAAATCTTCTCGGGATCCTGGTTGGGCACCAGTCGAAAACTGAACTTGGCCCCGGCCGTCGCGGGCAAGACGGTCTTGGCCCCTTCGCCCTGGTAGCCGCTCCACAGGCCGTTGACGTCACAGGTCGGCCGCGCCCAACGACGCTCCAACGCGGTGTAACCCGCCTCGCCGGTGGCACCCCTCACGCCGATCTCCTCGAAATAGGCCTTCTCGTCGAAATCCAGCGATGCGAATTCCTTTCGTTCCCGGTCCGTCAGGGGCACGACATCGTCGTAGAATCCGGGAATCCGGACCCTTCCTTGTTCATCCACCAGGGCCGCCAGCATTCGAGCCAACGCATTGGCCGGATTGGTCACCGAGCCGCCAAAAGAGCCGGAGTGCAGGTCCCGCTTCGGCCCGGCAAGCCGAAGTTCGTAGTAGGCAATGCCCCGCAGTCCGTAAGTGATCGCCGGCCGGCCTGGGGCGAATTGGGCCCCGTCGCTGACGACGACGCAATCGCACGCCAGCCGCTGGGCCTGTTCGACGAGATACGCCTCCAGTCCCGCGCTGCCCACCTCCTCCTCGCCCTCGATGACGAACTTCAAGTTCAACGGCAGCCGGCCCTCGACTTCCATCCAGGCCTCGGCACTCTTGATGTGCGTGAGCATCTGGCCCTTGTCGTCGGTGGCACCCCGGGCGTAGAGATTGCCGTCGCGCTCGGTCGGCTCGAAGGGGGGCGAAATCCATTTCTCCAACGGGTCGGGCGGCTGCACGTCGTAGTGGCCATAGACGAGCACCGTGGCCGCGTCGGGCACCGGCGGCGACTCGGCGTAAACCAAAGGGTGTCCGGCCGTTGGAACCACCTCGGTAACAAACCCCAGTCGGCGAAACTGGTCGGCCACCCAATAGCACGCCCGGCGAATGTCGCCCTGGTGTTCCGGGGCCGCGCTCACACTAGGGATTTTCAGCAACTGACACAGCTCTTCCTCAAAACGTTCGGCATGAGCTTCCACATATTCATCGATATTCGGCATTTCGCGGAACCTTTGAGGGCCGAGGGTTGTCTGCACCACTATAGTCTTCGACGAAGATGCCGCCAACAGGGGGCCTACTCGGATCGGCACGTGTACAATATAATGATCATCGACCGATCAGACTATCGGGGGCGAACGAAGGGCCGAAGATGACCGATCACGCTGCCATCGCCGTCGAAGAGCCGCTCGAGCAGACCGTTCGCCGGCAGCTTCAACGGCAAGATGCCCGGCCCAAGCGGCAGCCGCGATTCAACGTCGTGCTGTGGAACGACGAAGATCACACCTACGCCTACGTCATCGTGATGCTGATGGAACTCTTCGGCTACCCCCCGGAGAAGGGTTTCCAGTTGGCCGAAACGGTCGACACCCAAGGCCGCGTCATCCTGATGACCACCACCCGCGAACACGCCGAACTGAAACGCGACCAGATCCACGCCTACGGCAAAGACGGCCAGATCGAGAACTGCCAAGGCTCGATGTGGGCCACGATCGAGGAGGTGGGGAAGGAATGAGGAACGATGAATTATGAATTATGAACGGTTCGGATGGTATTGATTTGCGTCGGCTTCCGGTCTGCAATCCTTTCTTCATTCATCATTCCTAATTCATCATTCATCGTTCTCTTCCATGCCCACCTTCACGACCGTCACGCTCGGCTGCAAGGTCAACCAGTACGAGACCGAGTTTCTCCGCCAGGGACTGCTGCGGCTGGGGTATCGCCAAGCGGTTGACGGCGAAGGGGCCGACCTTTGCGTGGTGAATACGTGTACGGTCACTTCACTGGCGGAGGCCAAGAGCCGTAAGGCCATCCGGCAGTTGGCGCGGAAACATCCGACGGCCGAGATCATCGTGATGGGCTGCTACGCCACCCGGGCTGCCGAAGAAGTCGCCGCCATGCCCGGTGTCATCGACGTGGTGACCGACAAGCGGCAACTGCCCGACCTGCTCGGCCGGCTCGGACTGGTCGACGTTCCCTCGGGCATTTCCACGTTCGGCCATCGGCATCGGGCATACGTGAAGGTTCAGGACGGCTGCCGAATGGAGTGCAGCTACTGCATCATTCCGACGGTGCGGCCCGTGCTGACCAGCCGCCCGATCGACCAGGTGCTGGAAGAAATCGGGCGGCTGGTCGGACACGGACACCGCGAGATCGTGTTGACCGGCATTCATCTGGGGCACTATGGGGTCGATGTGCCCGAGAAGCAGCTCGACCTGGCGGCGTTGGTGCGTCGGATTGCCCGGCTCGACGGAGAATTCCGCGTGCGGATCTCCAGCATCGAAGCGGCCGAGGTCACGCCGGAGCTGATTGCCGCGATTGCCGATCACTCCGATCGCGTGTGCCCTCATCTGCACATCTCGATGCAAAGCGGCTCCGATGCGGTTCTGCGGCGGATGCGGCGGCGATGGCCTTCCGGGCGGTTTGCCGAGCGATGCCGTCAGGTCCGCGAGGCCTTGGACAACCCGGCGTTGACGACCGACGTGATCGTCGGGTTTCCCGGCGAATCGGACGAGGACTTCGCAGCCACTTGCCAAGCCGTGAAAGACGTCGGCTTCTCGAAGCTGCACGTGTTTCGCTTCAGCCCCCGCCAAGGCACGCCGGCGGCCGACATGCCCGGTCAAGTACCCGAGGCGATCAAACGGCAGCGCGCCGAAGCGTTGTCCGAACTGGGGGAGCGTCTACGGCAGCGTTATTTCGAGAGTCTCTGCGGCCGGCAGTTGCAGGTGCTGGTCGAGACCCGTCTGGAAGGCCGACCCGGATGGCTGCTGGGCACCTCGGAACGCTACACCCCGGTGGAACTGCGCGGCGAGGACGACCTGATCGGCCGTCTTGTTCGGATCACCGCCACAAACAAAGGGACAGGTCCACTTTGTGCGAAGCAACGGCGGGCAAGGTAAGCCCTCCGAACGAATCGTTCAACCCGCCGCGACCGTCTGCCTCCGCCGGGCAACCAGGGCCAGGAGGTTCTTTTGCGGCGTGGCGAATTTCTCGATGCCCTCGGACATCAACGTTTCTTCCAGTCGTGGCATGTCGACCAGCCGGTCGATCTCTTCGATCACGTTCTCGGCGGGAAGTCGATCCACTTGCCTGGTGAACGTCAGGCCGCTTTGGGCAACCGCCTCGTTGGTGGCCGGAGGGTTCGTCTGGATATCGCTGCCGGCGAAGGCCTCGACGTACTTCCACGGCGGATCGTCCGGCTTCTTCGTGCCCGTGCTGGCGAAGACGATCTCCTGATCCAACCGGGTCGGGTGTTGGGACCAGAAGTCCCGGTTGTCGGCCCAAATCCGCTTGGCGTTGAGGATGCCGACCATCCCTTGGGCCGATGGGGAGAGTTCCGGGACCGCCTTTTCCGTATAGACATCCAGCCGGGAGACGAAGATGCTGTAGACGCTCTTGAAATCGTCCAACGTTGCCCTGCGCCGTGCCCCGCGCCAGACGGCTTCTCGGGCCTCGCGATACTGCCGGGTGGTGAAAATCAGCGTCACGTTGACGGCGACCCCCCCAGCCACCAGCTCCTCCAAAGCGCCCAAACCGCCCGGCGTGGCCGGCACCTTGATCAACCGGTTGCGATGTCCGGCCGACCACTTCCGGCCCAGTTCGATGTATTGTTCCACGCGCCGCTCATAGGGCAGGTTCAGCTCGGGGTCTTCGAGCAGCGGGTCGACCTCGAAACTGACGTAGCCGTCGTTGCCGCCGGTTTGCTCCAAGACGGGCAGGAAAACGTCCTGGGCGTCGCGGACCAGCCGGTCGGTCATCTCCCAGGCGATGGCCGCATCATCCCGTCCTTCGGCGACCAACCGCTCGATCTGATCGTCGAACCGCCCGGAGGCGAGCAAATCGGCGACGATGATCGGGTTGGACGTCGCTCCGGTGGCACCTGCCGCGCGATTGGTGCGTACCAGATCGGGATCGATCGAATCGAGCCATAACTTCGTACCGGTGGCCATTAGCGACCCAATTGGCTTAGTCATGAGTGAAACCTGTGATTCGTGGTTGATGGTAGACGACCTGCCGACATTGTTTCTTTCGCCCGCGAGCGAGAGAACCCCTTAATCTGGCCCCGAGTGTTCCGGAAGACGCGCATAGACGGGTTTTAGGGGCTATGGGCATTATGCCGGAAACTAGGGGACTTCTGGCGAGTTTGCCGGTCCAGAAATCTGCGAATTGTCAGGCGATTTTAACGAATATTATTATTCTGCCGGCGGCCGTTGGCCGATTAGGCAGGTGTGCAGTTCTGCAACCGTTCGGTCGGTGTGTCGTGATGCAACCACAGACCGGCGAGTGAAGGAGGACAATCTGGTGAAGCACAGAATAAGGGGCATACTACTGGTTTTGGGTGTGGTTGGCCTGATCTTCGCCACGCGGATCATGGCCCAGCCGGCTCGACCACCCGACGAGCCGCCGGCAATCCCGGCCATCTCCCCGCCGACATTTTTGGAAGAGATTTCACCACCCGCTACGGCAACGACCCTACCGACAACGCCGGCGGCAATACCATCGACGACTCCGGAAGGGCTCGCACCACCGGTTGCGGCAGAACCTTCGGTCACGCTTCCCAGGGTAGCTCCGCCGACGATTCTTCCGACAGCTCCGCCGACGGATGGAAACGGGGCTTCGCCTTCGGTTCCGGCGATTACCCCGCCGGCGACTTTTCCCGAGACGCCTCCGTCGATCCGGCCGCCGGTCGAAGAGATTGTTCCGCCGAGGGCCCCGGCCGAGTTTCCGCCGGCGACTCCGAGTATAAGACGAGCACCGATCGATCGACCGACAACGGGCAGCCAAGCGGCCACGCCTGAGCCGATATTCCCGGTGCCCTTCGAGGATCAAGGGGATTCCGGCGCAGAGTTCGAATCTGCCCATCCGGACGGCTGTGGGTTCGATTGGTCGGAGACCGGTGCAGGTTGTGAAGTCTGCGGCGGCGGAAGCTGTGCTCCACCGAGTTTCTACATCTACCAAGGCATTCGGGTCTTGAATCGCACCAAGTCCAGAGCAACGCCGCTGAGTTTCGAATTGCTTCCCGCGTCCGGATTTTTCATCGGGAACTTCGGCACGACGAACCTGAGTTTCGACGTGGCGGCCGGATACGAGACCACCGTGGGACGTTACCTCGGACGGGATACCGAGAATCGAGACCAGTTTCTGGAGTTTTCCTACTGGGGAATGAACAGTTGGCGTGACACGGTATCGGCCCTCGGCGAGGCGGTGACCTACAACGCCACGATTGAAGATCCGGACAATCCCGGCGAGGCGATCCAAGTGCCGCGGGCGGTGGCCGGCAACCTGTTTACGCCCTTTCCCGCCGACGTCGGCGGCTTCAGCCGGGCGCTGGAGCAGACCGCGACCTACCATTCCGACATCAACAACTTCGAGTTGAACGTCTGGCTCCGCCCCCGCGGCCGCAACCGCCTCGTGCTTCGACCGAACGGCCGATGGCGGCGAGAGTGTCAGTCGGGCCAGTTCTTCTCGTTCCTGTTCGGCCTGCGGTACCTGTCGATCGACGAACAGTTCGATTTCGCCAGTCGCGGGAGGATCAACGTCTTCGACGACGACGGCAATCTGGTCGCCGACAGCATGCTTTCGGGGAACTACTTCGTCCGCACCCACAACGACCTGGCCGGTATCCAGATCGGTGCCGACCTGATCCAGCGGAACTGCAAGTGGTCTTGGGGCGTTCGGGTCAAGGCCGGTCCGGCCATCAATTTCTCCGACCAGGTCAGTCGCGTGGTCACCAGTGCGCCGAACGATCCCTTCGCCACCGAAACTCTGAACGAACGCCGCGTCGCCAGCCAAGACGAGGTCTCGCTGATCGGCGAGTTCGGGTTCATCGGCACCTACCAGGCCCGGCCCAACCTCACGCTCCGAGCGTCTTACGATTTCATGTGGATCACCGGGCTGGCCTTGGCCCCCGAACAGATCACCTTCGACACGAACCCGCCGACGACGATCAACACCAACGGGATAATCTTCTACCACGGACTCTCTTTGGGCGCCGAATGGACGTGGTGAGCGGCCACGTGGACGAAGCGATGTTCTCATCTTCTTCTCCCTTTTCGCCTTTTCGTCCTTTCGCGCTTTCGTGATCCCCTTCCCGTTGTCTTCTCCGGTGGGAATGGAGCGCTCGCATCGTGCAGCCACCCAGAAAGGGGCGCGGCGTGCTACCGGATTTCACGGATTCGAGGCACTTTTCGGCTCGGAATTCAGAGGGGGTACTCTTCAACCGGTTGACACGGGGCGGGCGTTTGGTTACGTTAAGGGGTAGTTCTATGGGGCATTTCCTGCACTCTCTATTAACGAGGCAGCGTCGGACATCCCGGTTGACCGTTGGCCGGGGTGATCGTCTGTAGTCGGCCCATGCGGGCCGGTTTCCTTGATTTCCACTGACGGGGAGAGTCCGTCTTTGCTTGGGGGATGGTGTGATGTTTCGGTTGACGGCAGTCGTGGCAGCGTTGCTTGGCTTGGCGGGGCAGGCATGGGGTGCAAGCCGAACGGAAAACTTCGACGTTGATCCCGGTTGGTCGGTTCTTGGCACCGGCATCAACGGGAACGACTTCGGGTATCGACAGGAAAGTTCGCACGCCGGCGGGTCACCGGGCGAAGGCGGAGGAAGATTCACTCGGTCAGAATTCGTCAAGTACTACGCTGACACAAACCTTGACGGAACGATCACCTTGGACACGCCATTCTCCGCGTCGGGCAGATTCGACTACGCACAGGCCAACAATCCTGATTTTGGTTACACGAACATGCTGGGCTACTTCTCGACAATCGGCGACAGCTATGTGGGAATCGGCATGAATTACGACGGCCACGCAGGATGGATCTATTGGCGAGGCGTTATGAGCCTTGACGCCGGCACCGAGGTAACAGACTGGGAGCGACTTCCGGACACGCCGATCGGGCCGAACACAGATCGCACGTGGTCATTCTCCTGGGACCCAAGTGGCGGAAGCGAAGGAGGCGGCCTATTGACTGTAGCGTTGGATGAAGTATCAAACAGCGCAGAACTAACACCAGCGCTGCGAAGCAAGGCGTTTGCCGTTGATGCCTTCGGGTGGCGAGGAGGGGTAAGCCCTTCCAGCAACCCCGCACAATATGCAGATATCTTCTTCGATGACTTGACGTACACCGTGGTGCCCGAGCCATCTTCTGTTGCGATGGTGTTCATGGGTGCGTTTACGCTAATTGCATTTGCATTCTGCCATTGTACACATTCGTCCCGCGGTACGGGACTTCGAGTGGAAGTAGTGGAAGTAGGGTGGGTCGAGCGCAGCGAGCCCCACCGATCAAGAGATGGGCGTGTGGATGTCTGAAATATACGTATAGGAGCAACGTGAGAGCTGCTGTCGTGAGGTCGTAGGGCTGCTGGTGGGGCTCGCTGCGCTCGACCCACCCTACGAATGTGGCGTAAACGCACTAGCGGGAGGGCATCATCATGCTTCGCTTGTCGCTGTTGCTGGCCGTAGGCGTCGTGCTGCTTGGGGCGGGAGAGAGCCGGGCGCAACCGGTTCTTTGGGCGATGGAAGAGGGCGGGAACGGACACTATTACAACTACGTGCCCGGACGCCTGCGGTGGAGCGAGGCCAGGGCCGCGGCCGAGGCGTCGGTGTTCGCCGGCGTACAGGGTTATCTGGCCACGCTCACCTTTGAAGCCGAAAAGGAGTTCCTTCGCAACAGCGTACCCAAGCCGTCATGGCGGGCGTGGCTGGGCGGATTCCAAGATACCACCGCCGACGACTACGCCGAGCCCGGCGGCGGATGGCGATGGATTACCGACGAGCCGTGGGATTACAGCAACTGGGCGCGTCCCGAACCGAACAACTTCCTCGGCGGAGAAAACGTCCTGGAGATGGACCGCGCGGCCGACTCGCCCGACGCGTTCGGCTGGTCGGACCAGAGCGATTACGAATCGACCAACTCGGGCTATTACGTCGAGTACGCCGTGCCCGAGCCGTCGTCGCTCGTGCTGCTGGCTGCCGGTGCGGCCGGGCTGGTGGCGTACGTCTTGAGAGTCCGTAGGGTGGCACTGCCCACCAACTTTCTTAAGGGCAAGAAGTCGCTGGTGGGCAGTGCCCACCCTACGTTCCTTCCAGCGGGGCGGCCAGGGCATCGACCTGTCATTCCGGCCCTTCGGCTGAATCCGTGGGTCGATTTGGCCGGGGAACCACACGACTCATGAAACAGTCAAATGTGTAGGCCGGAACCAGCGCAGCGCAGTTCCGGCATGTAGTGCGGAAAGGCCGCATGAAGGCACGGGCTGACAAGCAGCCAGTGGCACCCACCGGTCGCGATTCCGGGCGCGACCACCGGTGGCGATTCCGGGCGCGACCACCGGTCGCGGCTTTTTGTTATGGGCTGGAGGGTCGCTTGGTGTTGTTGATCGCCACCGGGACCGACACCGCGGTGGCCACGATGCCCGTGACAACCAGGGCACCGGACATGGATCCGAATCCGCCGAATAACTCGCCTTGCGACCGAACCGTGTTGCCTCCGGAAACGATCAGGACTCCGCGGCCCGACAAGGGCGGAGCGGTCGCGGCGGCCCAGAGACGGTATACTCCGCCGCCGTTTTCTGCCGCGATTTCATACACGCCGCCACGCAGGCCGTCGATGGAGAAGCAGCCATCCTGATCCGTCTTGGTCGTCAAGACTTCCTGTCCCTGATAGCGCAGCAAGACGGAGACGTTCTTCAAGGAGACGCCTTGAGGATCGACCACCCGGCCGATCAGCTTGCCGCCGTCCATCAGTGCCACGTCGACCACGGCCGCCTCGAGTTCGGCGCTTGCCGGAGCCGCCAAGACGGACTGGGGCAGGCAGAGCCCCACTACAGCCAGCCCGACGAGCATTTTCTTGACCATAACCATGTTCCTCATTTTCTTGCCCCCGTTCTGTAGCAGGAGAATGGTGCTCTCGCGAATCTCGCGGCGCGCACCCTGTGCGCCGATGCCCGCCACCGTGCAGGAACTCTGTGTCGCCCCGTTAAAATGAACGCAATCGTTCTTTGTATCGGTCGCAACGATTATGCGACTTGGAAAAAAAGACGGCTGGGGAGTCGGGGATGTTCGCCAGCCTTTGCCCAGTTTGCCAAGAACGGCCCGAGGATGCGTTACCGCCGCCAACTCTTGAAATGGGCCGTGAAGCGCTGCTCGACTCCGGGCACATGCTGGCGGAGCCTTTGGCTGAGCAGACCCGGGGGCGTATGTGCCTGGATGTCCTTCAGATAGCCGACCAACTCGGCGTGGGCCGCTCTCGACCCGTGGAGCATGAAGTGGACCCATGCCCAGGAAGAGCGGTATTCAGCCTGCCGCATTCCCTCCAGGCTTCCCACGCTCTCCAAGTTCTCCATCCGCGGGACTCCCCCAAACCAGAGATTCCACTTCAGACTTGTCAAGTGCGGATTGTCGAAAGCCCGCTCCCCGGCGGGCACCTCGAAGTACTCGGCCAGCCCCTCGTCGAGCCAGAGAGGAACGACCGGCAGCGACGCGTGCAGCAAGGCGTGTGTGCATTCGTGACGCACGTCGATCTCGAACTCGGGATTGCGATAGGCGAAGACCATTCCTGTTCCGCGGCCTTTGAGGTACAACGCGCGGCGGTGCGGCACTTTGGGGAAGTGCTGCTCGAGAAAACGCGAGTAGCTCTGCTTGTCCCGAAACAGATACAGGTCGATCGATTCCTGCGTCGGCGGAATCCCGAGATACTTGGCCAGATCGCCCTGGATTTGGGCAAGCTCCGCCATCAGGCCTTCCATTCCCGACAACGGGAATTCGGCCCTGCAGACGAACGGGCCGGATACCTTCTGATCCTCCCACGCTTGCGCCGGCCGGTCGAGCGGCCAACAGACCGAGACCAGCGCGGCCAGTAATATGGAACCCGTGTGACGGCGGATCGTGAGCATCAACCTGCCCTCTTGCGCCAAAACCGGTCGATCCAGCGTGAATTGCCTGGCGATCGGCATTCGAGCGTCACCGTTTCGCCGGCGGCGACCCGGGCCGGATTGCGGCAGCAGAGATCGGCCGCCGTTTCCGGGCCGGCCAACCGGGCGATGCACTCGAACGCCCGGCGCAATAGCGGCCGGCGCGTCCTGGCACCGTGGGCGTCGCTGCCGACGAAATGGACCAAACCTCGCATGACGAGCCACTCGGCGAACTTCTGCACGCGCGGCCCGAACGTACCGACCAACGATCCCGAGGTGATCTGCACCAGGCAGCCGGCGTCGACCAGCGAGGCTAACAGATGCCGTTGCGAGAGGATTGCCATGTTGCGCTCCGGGTGCGCAAGGATCCCGACCATTCCGGCGGCGTCCAGTTCGCCCAGCAGCCGATCGAGCGGGAAGCAGACCTCGGAGGGTAGTTCCAACAACACGTGTCTGCGACGGTCGGCCAGAGTGAGCAACTTGCCGCTGCGAAGCTTGGAAACCAGCTCGGGTTCGATCCGCACCTCGGCGCCGGGCAACACCCGCAACGGAACGTTCTGCTCCCGAAGGAATTCCTGGAAATCGGCGGTGAGCGTGCAAATCGCCCGGTTGTGATTGCCCACGTGGCCGCCCGACTGGTGAGGCGTTGCGACGACGGTCGAGATTCCGTCGGCCACGGCGAGTCGTGCCATGGCCAAGGCCACGTCCCGATCGGCCGCGCCGTCGTCGAGGCCGGGCAGCAAGTGGCAATGGATATCGACCAGTGATGGGAGATCCGGCATCTTCTTCGCCGCTTAGGCCGCATCGGCCTTGAAGGGCCTGCGTGATTGTCTGCCGCGATTGCCTCGCTTGAACGGGATGGATTCACGCAGAGCATCTTCGGCGACGGGAGACGGTTCCGTCTGAAGGGAAGCCGAGGCGATTTGCGGGCGAGGAGGATGGAGCTGCTTACCGATCGTGAAGAACCAGGAAACAACGAACTTGTGGTAGCAGTGATGGCACCTCATCGGTCTAAGCAGCAGGCAGGTCATCAGAGTTCCTTTCCAACCCTTGACCTCGCGAAGGCAGGCTTTTTCCGCCCAGCAACGGGGACACTTCATCCAGGGGGTCCTTTCGCAACTCATGTCCCGGCCGGTACCCCCAATGGAGGGGTCATTCTGATCCGTGGAACCGGCCGCGAACGTTTGTAGCCATCTCGCTCCGCGAGATGAAGCCTCGTCTCGCGGAGCGAGACGGCTACTTTGATGAAGCCTCGTCTCGCGGATAGCCTGTGAATTTATTAAACGGGCTTGTGCATTTTTGGTGATCGCGCTAAAACGTGGTCATGAATACAAAAAATACCTCAGCAACCGCTCGTGTGGATCGACCTCACCGCTCTCAGGTGCAGATGCACTTC
>DATLAN010000168.1:0-5174 GCA_035527455.1 Thermoguttaceae bacterium | reverse complement strand
CTCGCAAGAGGAGGAATCTCGGCTTATTTGCCCCCCCCCCGCAAGAAGAGTTGCGGGGACGGTAGCTGCGGGAGCAGTTTTCCAAAGTCGTTTCGCAGCTACATCTTCGAGCCTCGCCTGCGGCGTTCCGGCGGCCCTCCTCCGGTTCCCTACATCAGCACATCAGCATTGGCCTCGCGCGGGTGGCGCTGATCGTCGAAAACCAGTTGAAGGACGACAAGAAGACCGATCCCGAGCGGGTGATCACGCACGTGGGCTTCGACGAGATCAGTCTCAAAAAGCGGCCCAAGCTGTACGTGACGCTGATGACCGACCTGACGGACCCGGACTCGCCGAAGGTGCTGGCGGTGACGCGGGGCCGCGACACGCTGGCGGCCAAGCAGTGCAACGACGTGGTGGATGAGCTGCGGGTGCGGTTCAAGGAGATCTTCGACACGGCGCCGGACCGGATGACGGCGGAACAGCAATTGGCCGAACTCCGCGAGCGGACCGAATCGCTGGGGCTGGACTTCAGCAAGTTCTGGACGACCTGCGACAACTGGAAGACCGGCATCCTCAACGACTTCGACGGGCGCTACACCAGCGCCGCGGTGGAGGGAATCAACAACAAGGCCCGCGTGATCACCAAGCGGTGCTACGGGGTGAAGTCGTCCGACACGCTCTGGAACCGGCTGATCCTGGACCTGAATCGGGCGTCGGAAGCGGTCGGGAGAACGTGCCCTTCCGGTAGGCGTGCAAAACTTTTTCGCGGCGGGTCGGCCGGGGCTACGGAGTGTTAAGAAAGGCTAGCTGGCGGTGCGAGGAGGACTGGCGAGGCCGGCCAGCGTCTCCCGGTAGCTCCAGGGCATCCAGGCCGCGGGATTCGAGGCTGCCTCCCTTGCATGGCGATCCAGTTCGGTGAGGTAGTCGAAGGGATTCGCCCCGCACAGCTCGCAGGTGGCGATCAGGCTCATGAACATGTCCCCCACGTGGGCACCGTGCGGAGTCTTGTAAAACAAAGAATTCCGCCGGTGCCGGATCGCCTTCTTCAACGCACGCTCACAGATGTTGTTGTCCAGCGGCGCCCCGGGCACGCGCAGAAACAGCGTCAGCTTCTCCCAGTGCCGAAGCAGGTACGATATGGCCTTCCCCAGCCCTGAGTTGGGTTCCACTCGCCGCTCGTCGAACTGCCGGACAAGCCAGACATGGAGTTCCTCTATGATCGGGCCGCTCTCGGCCTGGTGGAAGAGCAGCCGTTCCTGCGGCGATAGGTTCCGCTGGCGGGCGACCGCGTCGTTGTGGTAAACCACCGTCAGCGTCTCCAGCACATGCCGGCACTCTTCGGGAAACAGGTCCGCCATATCGACGAACTGCCGCCGACCGTGGGCCAGGCAGTTGGCCACAATCGTCTTCAACTCGCCAGGCAGATTCCGTGAGAGCGCGTCGGACATCTGAATCGGCGGAGGCAGTTCCGCCGCACGCCGGAGCAGCACGTCCTTCAGGTTCTCCCCCGCGTGCTGGCGTCCGCTGATGAACAACGCAATTTTGTGCTCGTCACCCGTCGCCACGATCCCCGTAGTGAACATCCCCGTACGCTCCGGCCCCGGCTCCTTCGCCGAACGCTCGGCGGAGTTTTCCGCAGGGCCTTCCGCCGCCGACCACGGCTGATCCTCTGTCGATGGTGCCCGCGTCGTGCCCGCGGCCGTGTCCTCGGCCAAGGCCGCTTGCCGGGCTCGCTCGCCCATCAACTCCAGGATCTTGACCCCCGTGTCGTCGTTATGAACCACGTCGCCTTGGGCCGCTTGCCGAACCAGTTCTTCCCAGATCGGCTCGGCACGCTCGGCCTGGGCCTCCACGATGTCCCACTGGGTCGAGGCGGGCAGAGGAACTCCCAGGTTCTCCTGGAGTTTCTCCTCTCGGTGGAATGGCATGCCATTGCCATATTTCAACAGGGCAATCATGCTGCCCACGGTAGGGTCGTACTTCTTCTCTGCATCCACGCCTGCTGGCAGCTCGGCGGTAAAGAGCCCGCCGCAAAGATGGCAACGCAGCTTCTGGAGATAATACACCAGGGCTGCCACGGGCGCCTGGCCCACCAGCCGCACCAGCACGCCTGGACGGCGGGTGTCGTAGAGCGTGCCGTTCTCGCACTGCGGGCAAGGATCGCCCGGCTGGAGCGACTCGTGGCGCACCTCGATCTTCTCGGCGCCGGTGTAGGCATCGGCCCCGTTGCGGCCGTGGCCGGGGGATCCTGGGGATGCTTCGACCGACGGCTGGGAATCATTCTCGGCGTGGGATTCCGCGGCGGTTTCCGCGCCGGCATTCGCGCTGGCCCCGACTTCCACGGCGGCAGGCAACTCCGGTGCGGCCTCGGCCTCCGGCGACACACTGTCCGCGACCTTCAAGCCACCGATCACCGCCGAGGTCTTCTCGGTCTTCGCGCCAAAGAGCATCTGCCGCAACCGGCGGATCGTGGTGTCCTTGTCGCCCACCACGTTGACCAGGTACACATAGGACCCGATCACCGCCTTGATCGTCTCGTAGTCGTCCGCGTCAAGCTCCTTGGCTTCCAGACGCTGCAGAATCTCCTCCAGCTTGTCCATCTCCAACTCGATGATCGTGGGCTTCACTGGGATCATGAAAGGGTGCCACGGCGAGATGACGAAACGACCGATACCGCGGGCAACCTCGACGGAAATGGCTCCCCGCAGCAGGGCTCCGTTTCACGCACACCCACCATAGCACGAACCGCACGAAAACAAGAAGATCAGTTCGATGCGCCCCCCGCGCAGTGACAGCGAAAGGCCGGGCACCATCGGGCACCGACGCGAAGCGTTGGTCGGCCGGCCGCCATACGCAGCATGCTGGGGTTGGTCGGTGGATCGTTTCAATCCGCCGGGCTCACCGCCCGCCACACCGGCGCCGCCTGGGTGGCTTCGGGATCACCAGCCGCCAAGAGAACCTGCAACTGGTGAGCCGCCAGCGTCTTGGTTGCCGCGTTCTTGCCGACCGGCCACCAGCGAAAGTGCCCACTCGAAAGCCGCTTGTGGCAAAGCCAAAAACCTTGGCCGTCATAAACGAGCACCTTCAACGCCGTCGCCGATCGGTTGCGAAATACGAACACCCAGCCGTTGAACGGATCGTGTTTGAGCACGTCTTTGCACAACCGAGCCAAGCCGTCGATCCCGCGGCGAAAATCGGCTGGCTCAATGGCCGCCACGATCCGCATCTGAGGCGCGATCTGGATCATGGTCCGGGATTCCAGAAGCTGCGGCTCAGCGCGGCCAGGTCGGGCGTCTCAGCGCTTTGGAGATGGACCCGCATCTTCACCCCGGAGGCGTCCTCCAACTCAAGAGTACACTGACAAGAGCCAACTCGTGTGGGAGGAGCCAGTTCAAGGAACGTAGCGACGCCACCCTTTTCACTCTCACCCGTGGCGGTAGCACCTTCGTCGACGCGTTGTTTGAGTACGTGATAGCTGACCCGCAGCGCCTTGGCGGTACGGGAAATCCCATAGGTGCTGGCCATCCTCGCCGCCGCGGCCCACAACGGCCCGGGGATGCGCGAGGGAATCTTACGGGTCTGCCGCCAACGCTCGAATCGCTGCTGGACCCGTTCCAGCCGGGCGGGCAGGGGGTGTGTCTTTCTGGTACCCATCGGCTGTCCTCCACAAGTTCACGTGCTGACAGCCCACGATACCACACCGCTCAAAACGCTTCACACACGCCCGCCGGAAGAACACCAACGACGACGCCTCGTCGCTGGCCACGCTGTGGAACGCCGACGAGTCGGCCGGCAGCGACCAGTACCTGTCCGCCGCCACCGCCTGGGCCGATTTCCACGAGGCCGACTACGACGAGCAGGCGGCCGCCCTGGGCACGATGGCCGCCACGATCGACACCCCCTATGCCTATTTCGCGGCCGATCTGGCTGCCGCCGAGGCGGACTGGTGGGACACCACTGCGAGGGGTGACTCTCTGGCCTATGTGGCGGATGTGAACACGGCCCACGAGACGTATACCACCGCGGCAGCCACCGCTTACGTCGACATGGTCGGCACCACGACCGACGCCGAGGTCGCCTGGGCGACCGCCGAGGGCGACGCCAGTGAGGCCCAAATCATCGCGATCGCCGGGGCGGAGGGGGACTACTTCGTCGCCCGGGCGACGGCCGACGGGGCCTATCAGGTCGACGCGGCGTCCGCGAGCCGGACGCTCGTTGACGAGGGCGACCAGGAGGCCTTCGACGCGGGCATCGCCGCCGCCCTGGGCACGTTCCAGAGCGACGTGGCCACGGCCGGGGGGACGCGGGACGTCGACGCGGCCGAGGCCGAGAAGACGTACACGGACAAGGTCCACGGCTCGGGCGACGGCAGCAGCCCTGGGGCCGACGCGACCCGGCGGGAGGCGGTCGATCAGGCGGTCCACGACTTCGAGGTGGCCGAGGCGGGCGCCGACGAGGACATGGTGGTGGAGCTAACGGGCCTCGATGCCGGCTACGAGACGCAGGAGGCCGCGACGCACGCGGCGGCGATCGCCGCGCTGGCCGCGTCGAGCTCCAACCCTTGGGCCGATCTGGCGGCGGCGGAGTGGGCGGCCCGAGCGACGCGGATCGCCTCGGAGGCCGCGGCCGAAGCGACCCTCGCGGCCGCCGAGGCGGGCGCCGAGCTGACGTTCAAGGTCACCAAGTGTGGCGCCGAGCTGACTCTCGGCGCGGCCAAGTCCGACGCGGCGGCCGACCTGGCAAGCGCGGTTGCCGAGGCCGAGTTGGACCGCGCCGAAGGCGAGGCCGGCGCAGCAGCCGCCAGCCCGTCCGAGGCCGCCGTAGGCGCCCCCAGCGAGCCCCCCGCCGCCGGTCTCGACGCCGCCCCGGCGACCCCCACAACGCCCGAAACCGAAACCACCGGCTCGCCCGTCGGCGGCACCGAAGGTACTTTCTCCGGCAACCCACCCGGCGGCGGCACCGTAATCCACCACGACGAGGACGGCGACACCAAAGAGCACCTGGATTTGTTGGACGAGGAACCGGAGCCGGATGAGGGCGTCGACTGGGACGCTTACTTGTGTTCTTCCGGCGGGCGTGTGTGAAGCGTTTTGAGCGGTGTGGTATCGTGGGCTGTCAGCACGTGAACTTGTGGAGGACAGCCGATGGGTACCAGAAAGACACACCCCCTGCCCGCCCGGCTGGAACGGGTC
>DATLAN010000167.1:0-3147 GCA_035527455.1 Thermoguttaceae bacterium | reverse complement strand
CGACGGCGAATGGAACCACGACACCTCCTTCTGGCAATCCGAGGAGTTGGCCGCGTGGCTTTTCAACGAGTCGCCCGTGCGGGATTACGTGGTGACCAACGACCGCTGGGGCAAGACCCGGGGCCAGCACGGGATGGTCTTTTCGAGCGAATACGGCGGCGGACGCGGCTGGACGGACCATCCCTGGCAGGAAGACCGGGGAATCGGCCACAGCTACGGCTACAACCGCCACGAGGGCCTCGGCGATTACGACACGCCCGAGGCGTTGATCCACATGCTGGTGAAAGCGGCCTCCAACGGCGGCAACCTGCTGTTGGACGTAGGCCCGACCGCCGACGGGCGCATTCCGGTGATCATGCAGGAGCGGCTCTTGCAGATCGGCCGTTGGCTGGCGGTCAACGGCGAGGCGATCTACGGCACGCGGCGTTGGAAGGTCGCCAGCACCGACGGAGAGCACGTTCGCTACACCGTCAAGGGAACCGACCTGTACGCCATCTGCACGTCGTGGCCGGGACCGACGCTTTCGCTGTCGGCGCCGAAGCCCGCCGAAGGCACGCAGATCACCATGCTGGGATACGACGGCGAAGTCGCCTGGCGAGCGCAGGACGAGCAGTTGGTGATCGACGTGCCGCAATTGACGATCGACCGGCTGCCGTGTCTCCACGCGTGGACCTTCAAGATCCCCGGCGCGGCCCGGTAGGTCATGCTGTGCATGACGCACGCAAGCAGCCCGGTAGGTCATGCTGTGCATGACGCACGCAAGCAGGATGCAAAGTAGCCATCTCGCTCCGCGAGATGAGGCCACGTCTCGCGGAGCGAGACGGCCACTCTGACTTACTCGCCGTCGTGCAACACACCTGCTACGAAAACACTCACGCGAACGGACCGCTTTTGTCCGTCTTGTCCTTGCCATCTTCATCCCGATCGCGTTCTCTCACGAGAAAAACGGACGCGATCAGGCATCCGACCAGGTAGCCGAATATTCCGCCAAAAACTGCCGTTCCAGTAAGGATCGAGAACACATCAACCGGGAAGAGGAGTCTCTCGCTCGCCGGTTGGATAAGCTCCCATCCGATCAGAATCGCAGGCAAGAGAATCGTCCCGCTCAGCCAGGACGCCAATCTCGGAAGTTTACCGCCGAAGAGGATCATCTGGGAAAGGCCGATTCCCGTACAGAAGATCGCGACGATGCCGAACACCTCCGGCGGCTCACCCAGCACGCTCAGCAGCGAGAACAGCGCTGCGTACATCGCCGTGATGATCAGCGCCGTACCCGCGCCGAAACGTCGAGGAACACCGACGGGCTGGGACGTTCGTCGCGTGTTCAGCGGGCGCGAACTGTCGTCGAGAGGCTCCATCGCCCTGCTCCGCCGGTTGGACAGATCAGACCGTGCATGACGATGGAATTCGACCGTCATGCACAGCATGACCTACTTGGAAACGCCGGCCGCCGCGGTTACGCCGTCTGTCGGTTCTTTACGACGAAGGCCCCGATCCCCGCGACCACCAGCGCAACCCCGCCGAAGATCATTCCCAGCGACAGCAGCAGCGACGCCGGCTTGCGACCTTCTTCCAGGATGAGCACATTGTCGAGTTTGACCAGGGGAAAACTCTCCTTGATCAGTTTCTTCTCTTCGCTGTCGAGTGAATCGATCCGGTTGATGACCAGTCCCTGGACCGACGCGCAGGTGTTCATCTCGTCGGGAATGGCTCGGATCGTCTTGAAACGCTTGGTCTTCACCAGCACGGCGAAGTCGGTGATGTCCGGAACGTCCTCGCCCTCCGTCTCGACCAACTTCTGGATGAACGGATGCTCCATGGAAAGGATCGGGTAGTAAGAGTGCGTCACCGTGGTATCCGGGCCCGGCTCCCCCGACGCGTACTTGCTCTGCTGGTACTCGTACACCGAGGCCGGATACAGCGAGACGTGCTCCCCGATCTTCACGTGGTTGTTTTCGGGCGTTTCGCCAGCTTCCAGTTTGGCCAGATCCACCTCGACCGGATCAGACGACGCGCCGCTGCTGACCAGGTACTCCCGGCCCCCGAAAAACACCAGCGCTCCGCCGCCGACAATCAATACCATCAAGAATCGACCCATCGTCGCCCCCCTTCTTTTAGAGGAAGTGGTAGTAGAGGAAACAAAAGACCGTCCCCGCGTTCCGACGGTTTCTGCAGTATACTGGGGGCCCCGGTCCTTGTACAGGCCTCACCGTAGGTCATGCTGTGCATGACAATGAAATTCGACCGTCACGTACAGCATGACCTACCTGGTTGCACAGACCTCAGCGGACAATATCCCGGAGAATCTCGATCGCCCGATCCACGTCCTCGGCGTTGACGTCCAGATGGGTGACCGCCCGGATCGTCGTCGGGGCCGTGGCCAGCACCAGCAGGCCCCGGGCGGCGAGCTTCTTGGCGAGTTCGGCCGCGGTTCCCCAGGCCGGATCGACGCGGAAGAACAGCAGATTCGTTTCCGGCATGTCGCCTTGCAGTTCGAGATGGTCGATCTGCTGGACGCCGGTGGCCAGACGTTTCGCGTTGGCGTGGTCTTCGGCCAGCCGCTCGACGTGGTTTTCCACGGCGTACAGGGCGCCCGCGGCGATCACGCCCGCCTGACGCATCCCGCCGCCGAGCACCTTGCGATGGCGGACCGCCTCTTGGATCAATTCCCGCGAGCCGGCCAACGCCGAGCCGACCGGGGCGCCGAGCCCCTTGCTGAAGCAGACGCTCACCGTATCGAAATGCTGCGTCCACCGCGGCGCCTCGATGCCGGTGGCCACCACAGCGTTCCACAGCCGGGCGCCGTCGAGATGGGTCCGCAAGCCGTTCTCGCGGGCCCAGCAACAGATGGCCTCGACCGTTTCATAGGGCTGGATCTTGCCCCCACCGCGGTTGTGGGTGTTTTCCATGCAGATCAGGCGGGTGCGGACATGATGGGCGTCGTTGGGATGGACCATTCCTTTGAGCTGCTCGGGCCGCATCACGCCGTGCTCGCCGGAGACTGTCCTGGCGGCGATCCCACTGAGCTGCGCGTAGCCGGCCTGCTCGTAGACGTAGATATGGCAGTTCTCTTCGCAGATCATCTCGTCGCCCGGCCGGCAGTGGACCCGCACGCCGACCGAATTGGACATCGTGCCGGAGGGAACG
>DATLAN010000166.1:0-5650 GCA_035527455.1 Thermoguttaceae bacterium | reverse complement strand
GCGGGCATTCTCGCAAGTCGTTGCCTTGCCGATGGTTATGGAAACGAGCGCCGCTGCCGGACCCGGCTCGAACCCGATTGTTTCCCGCCCCACGCCACCGTGCCCGAGGACGACGGCCCAGCCTATGTTTTCATAACTCCTGATTCTCCAACGGCTTAAGCCGTTCGCCGCCCCTTGACATCGGCGGCTCGGTCAGGTCTCATGGCGTGCTTGTTGCTCGGGCGTAAGGCAAGTCACAGTCTGGACTTACGACATTGTTTCCCGGTTTTCCTGAATTTCGCTTCCGCGGAGACAACAATTCCCCAGCCGCCAGGCTCCCCCTATTTGGCGACCGGCCGGAAGTGATTTACCCGTAGCTGGATTCGCAAGAATTCAGCCGTCATGCGAAGAACCGAATTCTTGCGAATCCGGCTACGAGAACTGTCTTGTCAAAGAGCCGCCCGCAGCGCAGACCGGGCCAGTACATATATGTACACTACCGGCGGCCCAAAAGTCAAGCCCGGGATGATCATGACACCCCAAGCAGGGTTTTTTGCAAGAAAGGTGGTGTTTGCACGCCTGGAGAAAACCACCGTAAGTCGTGCCGTTGAGTTGCGGATAAGCTGAAAGATAGATATACTGGAACCGACCAAACCTTGGGGGGCTGCCAAGGTCCGGTTGGCCACCAATTGTGTGGCAAGGTGGGCGCTGTAGGCAAATCGTTTTGGCAATCGGTGGGGAGTCATGGAGTATGAACTACTGGCTTGACCTATTCACCGGCACAACGTGGGACGAATTCCAGAAGGCAGGCGCCGACGTGAGCGGCTTTCGGGAACACAACTGGAAACGTGCCCAGAACATCAGGCCCGGTGACACCTTCCTTTGCTACCTTACCGGCGTCAAGAGATGGGTTGGCCTACTGGAGGTAACGGGCGACCGTTACAAGGATGACTCTCCCATTTGGGGCGAGGAAGTATTTCCTGTCCGTTTTCCCGTAAAGCCGCTCGTCATGCTGACACCGGAACACGGTGTTCCGATGGACGAGTTGAAAGGGAAGCTGAGCTTCTACGCCGATGACATGCCACCGGGACACTGGTCTGGATTGGTTCGCGGTTCCCCTACGAAATACAAGCCGACCGACGGCAAGGTGATTGCCGATGCTATTCGCGATGCGGAAGCGAATCCCACTTCTCGCCCCGTAGATGCGCGGAAGTTAAAGCGGTCATCGAATCTCTACCGTCTGAAGCGCGAAGGCGGCAAAGCCACAACGGAAACTGTCGTTACCGTTCCAACGGAGGAAGATGACGACAATACCACCGCGACGGTCATTGAGCCGACGGAACAGGTCACGCACACAGAAATGCAATGGCGTCTTCTTGACCTTGGCTCGCAAATGGGGCTTAGTGTGTGGGCACCTAAACCCGACCGCGGCAGAGAATGGAATGGAAAGCTTGTCGGTGCAATTCCCCGTATGCTGAATTCGCTCCCTACGCAATTCGATGAGGTGACGAACAAGACGATTGAGAACATCGACGTTCTGTGGTTGACCGCCAACACGTACGTCGCAGCATTCGAGGTCGAACATACCACGTCGATTTACTCCGGCTTGCTGCGCATGTCCGACTTGCTGACTATGCAGCCCAACATCGCAATCAACCTCTACCTCGTCGCTCCCGACGAACGCTACTCAAGATTCAAGAACGAAGTACCGAGGCCCACGTTCGCGTCATGCAACAAACCCCTGCACACCGTGTGCGGTTTCCTGCCGTACTCAAAGTTGGTCGAACGACTGGAAGCCGCGAAAGAGTTTCTGAGCCATCTGAAGCCCGACTTCATTGACGACATTGCGGAGTTCTACGACCCGGCCGAAGAATACGACGCATAGAACGTGGGTGGGCTCCTTGACAATATACGTTTCTTCACTCATCGATATCCCTTTCGTCCGGAATTTCCCGACTCTAAAACGTCTCGCCGCACTTCGGGCACTTACAGTCTGAGAAGGACCGATACGATGTTTCGCGATCCCATCGTCGAAGAGGTCCGCAAGGCCCGGGACGAATACGCCGGGCAATTCAACTGCGACCTCGACGCCGTCCGAGAGTAGGACGCCGAGTCGCAGGATGTCGTCGTTTAGCGGGCGGGCTTGCCGAATCCGAAATCATGAATCCCGAATCGCCCCAGCCTACGGGCCGGTTGCAAGAACGACGGTCGTCTGGAAGTTGTACGGGCAGCCGCAGCCGCTGGAGGCTTCGGGCATCAGCACGAGGCCGCCGGCGGTGATGATGTTGATGTAGCAGCCCGGGCGGACGCCGGGCAGCTCGTGTTGGCCCGTGTTGCCGGCGACGTCGAGCATGGCCGGGCTGCCCGTGCGGAAGAAGAGCATCCCGTCGGCGGCCGAGACGGTGCCGCATCCGCGGAATCCGCCCCATCGCCAGGGATTGCCGTCGGGGCCTTGGCGAAGCTCGCCCGTTCGCAGCGCGTACGCGTGGGGTTCGTCGTAGACCCAGTCGCCCGCGATGACCGGCACGCGCACGAACGCGCTGCAGTGGTGCATCGGTTGCGACGCGTCGACCGACCAGAGCCGCTTGCCGTCGTCGGCGTCGTAAGCGGTCATCCCTTTCATGTCGGTGGCCAGCAGGACGCCCTTGCCCAGCCGCAGACCGACGCGACCGTCGAAGCCCTGGTCGAGACGCCAGAGCCGTTTTCCGGTCGAAAGGTCCAACACGTCGAGCAAGGCATCTTCACTCGGCGATCCGCCGCGGCGTTTGGCCCGCTCGGCCGCGGCGGCGCTGGGCTTGTCCAGCAGGTAGACACGCCCGTTGGAGACGGCGACGGCGTTGTGCGGCACGGCCCCTTGGGGCGTATGCACCCAGCGCAGACGGCCGTCGTTCTTATCCAGGGCGAAGACACACCGGGCTTCCCCTTCGAGGCCGACGTTTTCGAGCACCTTCTCGACGGGAGGGCCCGTGTAGTCGTGTCCCTCGCTGCTGAAATCGCGGCCCCGGTCCAAGACGGGCGGCGTATCCCGAGCGGCCGCGATCGTGCCGAGGATCACGTCACCGCTTACGGCCAGATGTCCCCACGTCAACGAGTCGGCGTCTTCCGCGTCGAACGGCTCCGTTGCGGCCGGCGCGAACTCCCGATCGGCCTCGAGCACCACCTTCGCCCGGCAGTTGGCCAGCCGGTAGCTGGCGTCGTTGGCGAACCGCCGCGTGCGTTTCAGCCGCGTGCGGCCGTCGTCCGAGGAGTTGAGGATCACGCCGAAGTCGAAATCGTCCACTTTCCCGCCCACGAGTCCCTCGATCTCGGTCCACGGAATCCGCACGGTCGTGGTGCTGCCCTTCTCGTCGAGCGTGCCGGTCACCCGCAACTTGGGCGGACTCGACCAGAGACCGGCGTGCCAGGACGCGGCGGCCTGTTCCTTGGTGGCCGGAACGACGATGACCTGGAACGCCCCGGGAGCGTAGAGCCCGTCGCGTTGGTCCTTGGGGCGAAAGTCGAAGAACAGCTCCCACGAGTCGCCCCGGGCGGGTGCGTTTTGCCGGTCGGCGCTGGTGACGTTGGCATCGACCGTGGTCAGTTTCAATTGCAGGGCGTCGGCCGCGTTGTGAACTTCGACGCTGCCGAGGCCGTCCAGTTCGAAGGTTTGTGGAGAGGAAAGTACAAACCGCGGTCGCTCGATCGGAAGGCGATAGGCCTGTCGTAGACGGCCCGTCGCGGCATCGAGGCGCAGGCAGAGATCGGCCGTGACGAGGTAGACGCTCTCGGCGTCGGCGGCCATCGATCCTCCGCGGATATCAACCACCCGCCGCGCGACCGAAGGCAACTGCCGCGACCAGAGTTCCCGGCCGTTGTAGGCGTCCACGGCGATCAATTCGTGTTGCCCGAGAACGAACATCCGCCCGGCGACGCACAATGGGGCCGTGCCGCGCCAGTGACGGTTCATCATGGGTCCCGGGCCGGGCTTGCCGAACCAGAGGATCCTCAGCGGCCAACGGACCAGCCGGTCGCCGGACGAGGCGCTCTTGCCCGGGTCGGCGTACTGGTGGGTCCACTCACCCGTCCCGGGCAACTCGCCGCGGACGATTTTCAGCGTATTGGCGGAAAGGCAGGTGATTTTGAACTCTTCGTCGGTGATGCGCGACTCGAGCCCATCCGAGGACTCGGCCGCGGAGACCAGATAGGCCGTCCCGCCGCAAGGCCGCAGGACGCGGAGGAGTTCGTCGGGCGAGTAGGGCATCGGGCCGGCCGACGGCTCGTCGACGACGATCAGGTCGGCGAAGTAGTCGGGGTAGGGCAACGTCTCGGTGTCGATGTGATGGACCGTCACGCGGGTGCCGTACAGCCCGGCGGCGGAGAGCAGTTTGCGAGCGGCGGCGACTTTCGACTCGTTCGTCTCGGCGCAGTAGATTCTCAACTCCGACTGTCTCGCCAGTTCGTACGCCAAACGGCCGTCGCCGACGCCGGCCAACAGACAAAATCCGGCGGTGACGCTCGTTTCTCGGAAGATCCCCTCGGCCAGGGCAGAACGACCGGAACCGTTCTTCGGCAAACCGGACGCCTCGGCGATGACTTCGGCCGTTGCCGGCTGGCCCGGTCCGAAGCAAACGAGGTGGCCTTGATCCGTGCTGACCAACAGCCGGCCATCGGCCACCGCCAATCCGCGAACTCGGCCCTCCATCTCGGCCGACCAAACCGGCTCGCCTTTCGACGTGTCGAGCAGGGCGACGCGGTTCTCGCCGCCGACCACCAGCGTGCTGCCCGCCACCGCCAGCGAGAAGACCGGCGGGTGGTCGATCTCCCAGTCCTGCTCCATCTTGGGCAATCGATGGGCAGCGATCTTGCCCTCGCCGGCCAGGTAGACGGTATCATCGCTTACCGCGGCGACTTCCTTCCCGCCGAAGTTGCCGTAAGCTTCGTCGGTACCGAGTTTCCAGCCCGTGATCTTCCGGCTTCTATCGCCGAAAGGCACACCGCCGGGGATGGGCAGGTTCTCGTTGGCCTTGTGCGTGAAGGGGCCGGCCAGGTACAGGTCGCCGCGGACGATCGCCTGCGACATGCCCTTGTACGCTCGGAGGCTGCCCGTCTCGCGGTCGATCAGCCAGGCGTCCGCGCGGCCGACGGGCGCGACGATCGATTTCTCGCCGACGGCCAGGTATCCCTGCGGGGCGAACTTGCCGGCGGCTTCCGTCTTCCACAGGACGGTTCCGTCGGCGGCGTTGAGTGCGCAGACATAGACGCCTTCCGAAGGCCACATCCCGGCGGTGAAGTAGACCGTGTCCCCGACGACGACCAGTCCGCTGCGCAACGGCCAGCGGGAGATCATCGCCTCGTTGCCCAAGATCCGCTCATCGCGAGGCCCGCCGCGGAAACGCCAGATGAGTTTCCCTTCGCCGGCCGAAAGGCAATAGACGCAGCCGTCGTCCGAAGCGACGTAGAGCCTCTTGCCGGCCGCCTGCGGGGCGAACCGCACGGGCGCGTCGGTGAAGAAGCTCCATCGCTCCCGGCCCGTCTTCAGGTCGATCGCGCGGACCTGGTGATCGGCTGAGGAGCCGAAATAAACCAGCCCGCCGGCCGCGACGACCTGATGGGCGTAATCGAAGGCCATCAGATGGACTTCCCGAACCGGCTCGGGCCAGGCCGGGCGGGGCTCGCGTCGGGGAACGTACGT
>DATLAN010000165.1:0-13611 GCA_035527455.1 Thermoguttaceae bacterium | reverse complement strand
GGGCCGGTGGCTGGGGGCAGATCACCTCCGGCGGATGGCGAAGCACCAACGACGCCGGTTATCAGCAGATGCGGCGGCTGGTCGAGGCCACGATCGTTCCGCTGGACGCCCACGACATCGGCGGCACGTGCGGACGCGACGATTGCCGCTGCGGCACGTGTTGGACGCGGAAGATTCGCGAAGCGCTCAAGAATCCGCCGATCGATTTCCACTGCGAGCCTTTCCCGCGTGATCCGCCGGGCAAGGACGCCGTCGAGAGCATTCCCAAGGACGCGTGGCAACTGGTCCGCGTGGACAGCGAAGAGACGACGGCGGCCGACGCGGCGGCCGGCAACGCGTTCGACGACGATCCGCGCACCTATTGGCACACGCAGAGCGATGACCAGCAGCCTTCGCACCCGCACGAGATCGTCATCGACCTGGGCAAAACGTACCCGGTCTGCGGATTCCGCTACCAGCCGCGCAACGGCACCGGCGACGTCAAGGACTGCGAGTTCTTCGTCAGCGACGATCCCAGCCGCCCGGGCGAGCGTGTGACCAGCGGCAGCTTCACCGACCGGAACTCGGAGCAGACGGTGCTCTTCGCCGCCAAGCCCGGCCGCTACGTGATGCTCCGCGCCCTCTCCTCGGCCGACGGCGGCCCGTATACGTCGATCCGCGAGTTGTCGGTTTTGACGTCCGAGCCGTAGGGTGGGCACCGCCCACCAAAACACCGCGTGCGGATCCGAAGGTGGGCATTGCCCACCCTACATGCCTCCGTTGTCGGATGGTGCGTACTCGCCGGTCACGACCAGGATAGCGGCAGCGTGCAGGTGGAAGCCAGTCCGCCGTCGTGCAGGAAATAGAGATGGACGACTGCCGGGCGGTCCGCAGCAACGGGAAAGCGACGGACGACCGCCTGACGGATTTTCTCGGGCAGTTCGTCGATGGATTCTGCCTCGATGGAAATCGATTCCCCGACCGCCCGGGCCGTCAAACGCCCGTCGGGAGTTTCTTCGACGTGAAGAATAAGTTCTGTCATGGTGCGATCTCAGAGTGAGGACGATTTCATACATCGCGACGCACTTTCGCCAGCGGGACCGTTTGGCCTGCCGCAGCCTCCCGTTCGGCACGGTCGAGGGCGGCCGGAAAACCCTCGATTTTCAAGAGTTCGTCAGTGGCCACATCGTCCTCATGTTCGTAGAGGTATGAAATGAAGTAATACGCGGCGCGTAACCGTTCTTCGGAGAGCGATCCGATTCGCTCCACGATCTCTTTTCGCAGTTCACTGGCACCCATAGATCTCTCCCTGCAGCACTGAGCCCACCATACAACATGGATTCTACACTTACGGCTGGTGTGAAACAAGCCGTATGCACCGGCCCCCTGCTGCCCCCTGCTGCCCGTGCCCTCTGGCTTTTCCGCCAGCCGGATGATAGGCTGGTGCGGAAATGTGTCTGGGAAACGCGTCCTGCTCGACGGACTCGGAAATCCGTCCTACCGAGGCTTGTATTGTGCCGTACCTGATCGGGATCGACGAAGCCGGCTATGGGCCGAACTTGGGGCCGTTGGTCGTTTCGGCGTCGCTGTGGGAAGTGCCCGACGGGACGGACGACGACGATCTGTACCAGCGGCTCGAGGCCGTGATCGCGCCTTCGACGCAACGGGCTTTCGGGAACCTCAACGGCCGCGTGGCGGTGGCCGATTCGAAGCTCCTCTACAAGCCGGGCGGCGGATTGCGGAATCTGGAACGGGGAATCTGGACGGCCTTGTCCATCGTGGGCCGGAAACCCGATTCTTGGCGCGACGTGTGGAACGTGTTGGCGCCCGAATCGGCCCATTGGCTGCCGGCAATCCCCTGGTACGCCGATTACGACTCGGCCGCGCCGCTGGACGCCGACCCGGCGGAACTGGCCCCGCTGGCAACGGCCGTTCGTGAAGGACTGGCCGCGGCGGACGTGCGATTGCTGGATCTGCGAAGCCGGGCGGTCTTTCCCCAACGGTTCAACGACCTGGTCCGAGAGCACGACTCCAAAGGGGCCGCGCTGTCGCACGTGACTCTCGAACTGGCCGCACGACTGATGGAGCCGCTGGATGAACAGCCCATCACCGTAACCTGCGACAAGCACGGCGGTCGGAACCGCTACGCCCCGCTGTTGGCCGAACACTTTCCCGAGCGGCTGATCGAGATCCGCGGAGAAGGCCGCGCGCAGAGCGTCTATCGGTTCGGGCCGCCGGAGCGTCGGGTGGAATTCCGCTTTCGGGCCAAGGGCGAATCTTCGCTGGCCGCGGCGCTGGCCTCGATGGCGTCGAAGTATCTCCGCGAACTGGCCATGCGCGCCTTCAACGCCTTCTGGTGCCGGCGCGTCCCGGGGCTGCGACCGACCGCCGGCTATCCCCAAGACGCCAAACGGTTCAAGGCCGACATCGTCGCCCGGCAGAAAGAACTGGGAATCGAGGATCGAGTGCTTTGGCGAGAGAAATAGCCGGAATGAGGCACGTGAAAGGACGGACGGGAGGCGTGGGGGGGCGTGGTGAAGTCAGGGGAAGTGGATTGTTCGACTTCGTGGCTTATAATTGGGTAGCAACTCGAACTGTAAGCCGTGAGTGGAAAATGGGGACTGGCTCCGAGTCGCAAATGGTGTGAAGTCGCGGAAAAGCGCTGCCGGCTCGGTGCCTGTCCCCCTTTTCCACGGAGTTCCAGACGCACCGCTCGAAAAAGGGGATTGGCACCGTCGGCTACGCGAAACAACACTGAGAAATCGCATCTCGACGGAGCCAGTCCCCATTTTCGGGCTCCCGCATTTACGGCCGAAGACCTCCGGCGGCGGATTATTCCGATGGACCTTTACATCATCCGACACGCCCAGGCCGGGCACTACGGCGACCCCCAGTGGCCCGACGACTCCGAGCGCCCTTTGACCGCGGCGGGCAAGAAGCGTTTCGCCCGAATGGTCGAGCAGCTTGCTTCACAGGGATTCGCTCCCGAGATCATCGCCACCAGCCCGATGGTCCGCTGTCGGCAGACGGCCGAGATTGTGGCCGCCTCTACGCCGGGCGATCCGGAAGTCGTGCCGCTCGACGCCCTGTTGCCCGGCAGCAATCTGGAAGCGTTGATCGAATGGACTACCGCTCGTCTGGACGACGGGCGTGAAATCGCCTGGGTAGGTCACGCGCCGGACGTCAGCCGGCTGGTCGCCGAGTTGATTGGCGAGGGAGACACGGAGATCCGTTTCGCCAAGGGGGCGATTGCCGCGATCCGCTTCCACGGCCCGCCCGAGATCGCCCGGGGTGAACTCCGTTGGCTGGTCACGGCGAAGACTCTGGGGTGTTGACAACTCCCTGCCACCACTGCCGGATGGCCTCTCGGGCGGCGTCGGAAGGAAAACGGTAGCCGTCGATGCGAAATCGGCTCTTGATGAGCGGTTCGACCACCGGGTAGAGCAGGTCTCGCGAGGGCGGCTCCCGGCCGTGGCGGCTCCACAACAACCCGGCGGCCGTCGCCCCCAATTCGGGACCGCCGTGGAGGTCGATTCTCAGAGTTTCATCGTGGGAGATCAAACTGCCCAGCCACCGGTCCACCTCCGGCCAAGGGTCGCGGCCGGCGATCGACAACGCGGCCAGCCACTGGAGTCGGTATGGGGCCGAACGCTCCGGCGGAAGGAAGCGGGCCTTTTCAATCGCCTCCAAGAGCCCCGGCACGGCGTCTTTGGTCCCGTCGGTGGCCAACTGCACGCAGATCATGCCGAACCGGCTGGGACACCCGCCCACGCGAGGATACGCCGCCATGCCCACGGGGACCTGCGGCGGCGGAAGACGCCCATCCTCGACGACGTGGAAATACCGGCCGGCGAATCGCGAGACTTCGACGGGATCGAGTTGGCCGAGCATGATCAACTCGCGCTCGGAGAGTTCGCGCCGCTCGGTGAGGACGCGATCGAGTGTCCGGCGGCTCAACTCGGTCAGACGGGCGGACTCGTCGGTTTGCACGTAGCGCTGATACTCCAATCGGCGTCGCGGCGTGGGCAGATTGACCAGGTGGAACATGCCCGTCTCCTGGACAGGATCGGGAAACGCCACGCCCACCGGATAGTCGCCCGGACTGAGCGTGTTGCCGCTGACGCAATGGGCCAGGTCGTCGTCGATGCGGTCGAAGTGGCTGGGACGCTCGGCCCCGAGCACCTGGCTGGGCACGCCGATCAGCAGATGTTGCTCGGTCCTGTGGCTGCGCCCGTACCAGTACTCGGCCACCATGGCCGGCCGCATTCCCTGCAGCAGCCGATTCACTCGAACCGCTGCTTCCGTGGTAATCGGCCCGGCCAGCCGCGCTTGGAGTGCCTTCTTCAGCCACGGCAGAGGTTCATCTTGAAGCGACAACTCCTCCAGCCGCCGGGCCGCCCCCTCGCGAACGTCGAACGCTTCGTCGTCGAGCTTCTCCACCAGCCGGTCGATTCCCTCCTCGGAGACGTTCTCGGCGGGCCGGCGCACAACCTCGGGCAGTCGGCCACACCACTGCCTTAATCGCCAGCGAACCTCGGACGACACGTCCACTCGGGCCAACACCCGATGGAACTCCTCGGCGAGCAGTCGCTGCCACTGCGGATCGGCCACCAACTCCTCGAGCCGGGCGGCCGCCCGGCGGCGAACCTCGAACCGATCGTTGTCCAGACCCTCGATCAGACGCGCCACTTCCTCGCCGAACCGGGCCTGCTCGGCCGTAGCGGGCTCTTCGTCCGCACCGGTCACGGCCGGCAACAGCAGCAGGGCGAGGATGGCGATGGGTCGAGACATAGGGGGGGGGCGGATTTCAGATTTCAGATTTCAGATTTCAGATTTGGGATTTAGCCCGGATTATTCATAGGCTTGTAGCTACGTTCGCCAGAACGTGGAGCGTGCCCAAGGGTTACGACCACGTTCTGGCGAACGTGGCTACGACGGTGTGTCACGCAATTCCCGGGGTCATGAATAATCCGGGTTAGTGGGACGTTGATGTTTGGGAAAAGGTTCCGGTCGAGTCGCCCACCTTTTCTACTATCCCCGGATCGGCAGTCCGTGTCTACAGGAACGTGCCGGTTTTTCGTGCTCCCCGCCCTCTTCGACCGTTACCCTGCCCGCGCCTCAAATCCGAAATCTGAAATCCGAAATCCGAAATGCTCTTGCGTGGCTCGGCCGATTCGGCTACAAGCTTGCCGTACGACGTTCCCCCCAATGTGGTGTTGGGGTGTTGCGTTGTGACTTTTGCGCGCCGTGCGCGCAAGTTGTGGGGCACGTTTTCAACGTGCCTTTTCGGTTGTGGGCACGTTGCAAACGTGCCCCACGTTAGGACTTGAGGTGTGGTGGTCATGCTCGGAAGGATTCTGGCAATCGCGGCCCTGACGGCCGTGCTGACACTGGCCGGGTTTCCCACGGCAGACGCGCAGGACCGGCTGGACGTGGACACGATTCGGGTCGACTTGCGGACCGCCGACCCCGACGAAATCGCGTACATCACCTACGTCGTCGCGTTGACCGACCAGGATCGGCTGCCCGTCGGCACGCTCAACAGTGCCTTCCTGTGGGCGCGGAGGAAGCCGGACTTCGTCAATCACGTGAAATTCCAGTACTTCAAGCAGGCGACGATCACGCTGGCGGCCAAGATCGGAATCCGATTGCCCCAGGGAACGCCGGACCTTGCGCCCGACGTCAGCGGCCGGGTCGTCGTGCGGCTGTTGCTGGTCGACGTGCCCGTGATCAACGCGGCGGTGAGAATCCGCGGGACCGACCTGACGGCGACGACGGACGCCAAGGGCGAGTTTCGCTTCGGGAACGTGCCGCTGGGCGAGTACGTGCTCGACGCTTCGGCCAACATCCTGCTGGTTCCGCGAACCGGCTCCGCAACCGTCCTGCTGCCGACGACTCCGCCCTCCACACAGCCGGCGTTCGTCCAGATCCGATTGAATTAGTGCTATCGCGCCGGGTTGGTTCGTCGAACGTATGGAGTGCCATCGTTCGACAAGAACCACGCTGATTTCAGCACAGCGTTTAGCGGGCGGGCTTGCCCGCCGTTGCGGCAGCCATGTTTCTTGCCGAAACAACGGCGGGCAAGCCCGCCCGCTAAACGACTACATTCTACAATGGTCCGATGTGGGATTCGGCGTTGTCGGAAAACTGGCCAATCCGCTACTTCTTCTGCGTCCTGATTCTCAAGTACGCGTCCAAGAACCCCTGGATATTCCCGTCCAGGACGCTGTGGAAATTGCCTTCCAGGAAGCCGGTCCGGGCGTCCTTGACGCGTTGGTCGGGATGAAGAAAATAGCTGCGGATCTGGGAGCCGAAGCCGACCTTGGGCATCTGGTTGTACTTAGCGACCTGTTCGGCCTCGCGTTTTTCTTCTTCCACGCGGGCCAGCCGAGCCCGCAGCATCTTCAACGCAGTCGCCCGATTCTTGTGCTGGCTCCGCTCATTCTGACACTGCACGACGATGTTGGTCGGCAGGTGCGTCAGCCGGATCGCGCTGGAAGTCTTGTTGACGTGCTGGCCGCCCGCGCCCCGGGCCCGAAACACGTCCTCGCGAACGTCCTCGTCGCGGATTTCGATGTCGATCTGGTCGGAGACCTCGGGCGACACGTCCACCGCGGCGAAACTCGTCTGGCGTTTTCCTTCGGCGTTGAAGGGGCTGATGCGGATCAATCGGTGCATGCCGCTCTCGCCCTTGAGGTATCCGTACGCCATCGGCCCGCGAACGGCGATGCTGGCGCTGTTGATGCCTGCCTCCTCGTTGTCCTGCCGGTCGAGCAACTCGGTTGCATAACCCTCCTTCTGAGCCCAGAACAGGTACATCCGCAACAGCATTTCCGCCCAATCGTTCGCGTCGGTGCCGCCGTCTCGGGCGTTGATGGTCATGATGGCCGGGTTGGGATCCAGAGGCCCGTCGAGCAGCGCCCGCGTCTCCAGATCCTCCAGCTCCGTTTCGAGCCGTTGAAGTTCGCCGGGCACCTCGGCTGCGAAGCCTTCATCCTCCTGGGCCATCTCGATCAAGGCGGCCAGATCGTCGCACGCCTTGCCGAAATCCTCCAAGGGTCTCAAGATCGCCTTGATCCCCTTCAACTCGATGATGACTTGCTGTGCCTTTTCCTGGTTGTTCCAGAAATCGGGCGAGGCCATCTGGTTCTCGAGGGCCTCCACCTGGGATTGTCTGCCCGCGAAGTCAAAGAGAGTCTCGCAGTTGGAGGATCCGCTGCTGAATCACTTCGGCACGGTTGACGAGTTCTCTGTCCATGAATAGACTCCTTCGCGGGGTGTGTGTTCCTACTGTAGGGGCGGGCTCCATGTGATTGGACGCCCCCTTCGACGCAGGCCGCCTCTGGGCAAGCAACCTATTATATCGGCGCCGGCCCACCGGGAAAGACCGAGTGGTTTGGAGGATTGTCGATGAACCGATAGACTTCACTGGAAGGGGGCCCGGGAATCGTAACAACCCACATTCGTCTGGTCGAGAATCAATGGCGCGTGTCGTATTGGCCATGTCGGGCGGCGTGGATAGCAGCGTGGCGGCTTGGCTGCTGCGCGAGCAAGGGCACGAGGTGATCGGCCTGTTCATGCGGCACGGGCAGCAGCCGAAGAACGTTTGCGATGGGTCGGCCCGGCACAAACAGGGGTGCTGCAGCGCCGCCGACGCGGCCGATGCACGCCGAGTGGCCGACATGCTGGGCATCCCTTTCTATGCGGTGAACTTCGAGGCCGAATTCGGCCGCATCGTCGACTATTTCGTCGAGGCCTACATCGCCGGCCGCACGCCCAACCCGTGTATCGTCTGCAACACCTGGTTGAAGTTCGGCCGACTGTTCGAATACGCCGATAGCGTGGGTGCCGAGTTCGTCGCTACCGGTCACTACGCCCGTTTGGAGGGCATCGGATCGCGGGATCCGTCCTCTCGCGAGCCGGCCGAAACGGCCTTGTGCCGCGGCCGTGACCTTTCCAAGGACCAATCCTACGTGCTTTTCGGGATCGATCGGTCCCTGCTGAAGCGGCTGATGTTTCCGGTCGGCACGTACGGCAAGGACGAAATCCGCCGGATCGCCGGCCGGCTGGGACTCCGCGTGGCCGGCAAGCGCGACAGTCAGGAAATCTGCTTTGTACCCGATCAGGACCACGCCCGATTCGTCAAAGAGCATTGTGGCGAAGTCCCGACCTCCGGTGAAATTGTGACCATGGACGGAACGGTCGTGGGCCGTCACGAAGGGCTGGAGCGTTTCACGATCGGCCAGCGCAAGGGGCTTGGCGTGGCCTTCGGCGAGCCACGCTACGTGGTACGGATCGATCGCGACACGCGGCGGGTAGTCGTCGGGACGAAGGAAGATCTTGCCAGAAAAGAACTTGCGGCTCAAGAGGCCAACTGGCTGATCGAGGAGTCGACCGGATCGCTGCGCTGCCAGGTAAAAATCCGCTACCGCAGCCGGCCCGCAGATGCCACGGTCGAATTCCTCCCGGGCAACCGTTTCCGCATCCGCTTCGCGGAGCCCTGCTACGGCGTCGCGCCCGGACAGGCGGCCGTCTGCTACGACGGCGAGAGGGTCTTGGGTGGCGGTTGGATCGAGTGAAGGCCGCTCTGCCGACCGTTTACCGGAGGAATTATGGATGGGTACCATCGGAGTCTTAGCCACGTGGTGTACGTCCTTAGAGCTAACTACAAATGGTAATAATACTAGATTCCACAAGCCCTTCGGCCGCGCCGGCACAAGTCGTGTCAATGTCCCCCATGAAAAACATCACGATTTTTCCGTTTCGCACGGTTTTACGCATCGCAAATCGTTGACAATCCTTACAAAAGGATTATCTTGGTATGTATCCGGTGGGGGCGCGAAGGTAGCGATGTCCGAAGCCGCCCACATGGTCGGCCTGATCGAAGACGCCCGGAACAACGGGTGATAAAGAAGGCTGTAACACTAAACGGAGGCAGCGCGGAATCAATACGGTCGTCTGAGGGAATCGCCCCATGCGGGCGACCGGAAGGGATTTGGAGCATGAATCGTAGCGCAGGGAAGGAGTCGGAAGCACACCCCATCGTGGGGGTGTCCAAGGCGATTCGTGATGTCCTCCATCTGGCCGACAACGTCGCCGTCAGCGACTGTTGTGTTCTTATCGAAGGGGATAGCGGAACGGGTAAGGAGTTGCTTGCCCGAAGGATCTGGAGAAAAAGCCGTCGTAGCGGTTGCGCTTTCATCCCCGTCAATTGCGCCGGCATCAGCGAGTCGCTCTTCGAGAGCCAGTTCTTCGGACACGTCCGTGGTGCGTTTACCGGTGCGGAGCAGAACATGCTCGGGTTGGTGCGCACGGCCGACGGAGGCACGATCTTCCTGGACGAGGTCGGCGAGATCCCGCTCCATCTTCAGCCGAAATTGCTCCGCGTGTTGCAGAATCAGGAAGTGATGCCGGTGGGCAAGCCGATCCCGGTGAAGGTGGACACGCGGTTCATCGCCGGCACCAACCGGAACTTGCGGGACATGGTCAACCACGGCGAGTTCCGCCAGGATCTCTTCTACCGGCTGAACGTCGTTCGGATCGTCATTCCCCCGTTGCGCGACCGGCCGGAGGACGTTCCCGTCCTGCTGGAGCATTTCGTTTCGCTCAACGCCGGGCGCTACGATCGCGAGGAAATCGCCATCGATCGGGACATCCGGCTCTGCCTGGCGGAATATCCCTGGCCGGGCAACGTCCGCGAGTTGGCTTCCTGGGTCGAACGGCTTTACGCCACCGGGCTGCAGCCGGAAATCCTGACCGAAATGCTCTTGGCCGAATCGGATTCGAGCAGACCGTCGCCCGAGATGATGAGTCTGAACCAGGTGGAGCGTCGGGCGATCGTCCAAGCGATGGAGCATACCAATTACAACCAGCGCCAAGCGGCGCGAATGCTCCAAGTCCATCGCGCCACGCTCGCCCGAAAACTCAAGAAGCACGACCTGACGTAGCTAGACCTCGTCCGCCTGCTCGGGTTCCCTCGGCAGCTTTCGGGGATGGGGTGGTGGAGCCGCGGGCGGAAGCGGCTGGTGGTAAGTGCTTGACCAGTCGGTCCGCTCTTCCTCGGTCGCGTAATAGCGAAGCCACACGTCCGGATCCGGGTTCGGACCCGTGCAATCCCAGTGCAGGTAGTTGCCCGGTCTGTCCATTTTCTTTTCCCGCGCGGGCAGAATATCCCGGTAAATCAGGCAGTACAGTTGGCAGTCCGAAAGGTGATCGGTGAAGTCCATCACGATCCGCCGTCGGGAGAGCTTGCGAATCACGTCCCAGAGGATGCACTTGAGGTCTTCGTCGTTGAGCGATTCGGGACGCGGCGGCCGCAACTCCGGCTCGAACCACCGATAGATCGGCAGAACGGGCGCCTGCTCCCAGGCGAGCATGCACGCCAAGAACTCGTTCTCGGCCGCAAGCGAGAAGTGCTGGATATTCACGCGGCTGATCGACTCGTCGAAGTAACGCTCTAGTTCGTTGCGCAGTTCGGCATTGCGAAGTAGCTGTTCGACTTCGTCCGGGTGGGGGCGACGAGATTGATGCATGGAACGGTACCCTTGCCTCGAGAAGATGGCAGAACAGGTGGTTGCGACGGGGTCCGAGTCTAAGATTCGACTTTAGCAAGAACTGGAAAAATTTCCAAGAGCCTGCCACCCTCGGACATGAGGTTCCTGCTAATTTTCTTGACCAAAGCCGTTACGACCCCGATCCCGGTCCGGAATAATCGGAATAAACCGAAAAGTCGGCTAAGCGGTTGTCCGTAGACAAGAGACGCACCCTTCGACGGGTTCAACCGTCTGCCAAGGGCTGCTGTTCGAGGCGGGTAATCTTCTCGATGCGCCGGGCGTGACGACCGCCCTCGAAGGGAGTCGTCAACCAGAGTTCGATCATGCGGTCGATCAGCCGTTCGCCGAGTAGATCGGCCGAGAGGCACAAGACGTTCGTGTCGTTGTGGCGGCGGCTCATCTCGGCGGTCAGCGCGTCGTGACAGGGGGCCGCCCGGACACCGTGAAACTTGTTCGCGGCGATGCACATCCCCATCCCCGTGCCGCAGACCAGAATCCCCCGGTCGACTTCGCCGCTGCCGACTTTCGGGGCTACGATCGCCGCGACGTCGGGATAATCCACCGCCTCCGGAGTAAAGGTCCCCATGTCCACGACCTCGTGCCCGAGGCGTTCCACCAACTCGATCACCTTGGATCGAACGGAATAACCACGATGGTCGCTACCAACCGCAATTCGCATGAGCCATGAGACCTTACAAGCAGAGTACGGATCGAAGGGGGACCAAGACCCGAGTTGCTCCCCACATCCATTGTTACTCTAGAAGTCGAATTCGTCCAGCCGGGCCTCCAGCGCAAAACGGATTTGGGACGCACACCGCTGATAACGTTCCGGAGGCCCCCCGATCGGGTCAACGATGTCCGATCCGTCCAGGGAAAGCAACGCCGTCCGCTCGGCCGCGTCCGGCCACTGGGCAACAATGGCCTCGCGGTGCGAGCGGGTCATCGTCCAAATCGTGTCGGCGTGCCTGACCAGCGTCTCGGTCAGCGGTTGCGTCTCGTGGCCGCGGAGGTCCAGCCCCAGCCTGGCCATCGTTTCGACGGCCTCGTGGCTGGCGCGGCCGCCCATCATGGCCGCGATGCCCGCCGACATCACGATCACGCCCGGCCGGCCCGATTTCGGGTCGTCCACTTCCTCGATCGAAAGGTCCAGCCGCTTGGCCAGCATCTCACGTAGCGAGATCTCCGCCATGGGGCTGCGACACGTGTTGCCCGTACAGACCAACAACACCATCGCCGTCGATAGCCGGCGCAGCGTCTTTTCGGGAACGACGCCGGGGCGAAGGATCTCGTATTGGTCGTCTTTGACCTGAACCACGGAGGAAGGCTGTCCGAATCGGCACGGCCCGTCGTCCAGAACCAGACCGAGATGCTCCCCCAACGCATCGATCACTTCGCCCGCGGTAACCGCGTCCGGCTGGCCGGATCGATTCGCACTGGACAGCGCCAACGGGCCGGCCAACATCCGCAGCACGTCCAGGATCACCCGATGGCCCGGCACGCGCAAACCAACCGTACTTTCCGGCGAGACGGCCTCTTGGACTTTCGCGGGCAACTGCCGGACAAGGCTCTCCGGATGGGAATCGTCGACGACCAGGGTCACCGGCCCCGGCCAACACCGCCGGGCAAGGCGTTGGGCCAGCGGACTCATGTCGGGGGCATAGTCCCGGGCTTCGTCGGCGCTCTTGATGGCCAACGGCAAGGCGTGGCCCGGCTTCCGCTCTTTCACCTCGACCAGCCGCATCACGGCCCGCTCGTCCAGCGCGCTGGCCGCCACGCCGTAGACCGTTTCGGTGGGAAAGGCCACCAGCCGACCTTCGACCAGCGCCTGGACTGCTCGATGCACGACGTCGCGCGAGTCCTCGGTATGAGCGAGATCAATTACCTCGGGTGGCATAAGCTGGCCCAAGCGTCCCGGCCGTTTCTTCCTTCGACGTAATATTCTACTATACGGGCTGTTACGCGGAACGGTCAACCCGAGGGCGGACGCTCGGCATGTGCAGAACTTCATGGTCCAGCCTGTGGCTGATACTCCTGCTGGCCGGCTGCGGCACCGACCCGACCGACTGCGGTACGCGGGAAGCGACTTGGGGTTCGCGGGGAGTCGGCGACGGTCGGCTGCAGCGGCCCCGAGCGATGGCGATCGATCGATACGACCGGATCTACGTAGTGGACAAGACGGCCCGGATCCAGGTCTTCGACACCGAAGGCCGTTTCCTTCGCGGTTGGCGGATTCCGCTGAAAGAGGACGGAAAACCGACCGGACTGTCGATCGGATGCGATGACAACCTCCTGGTGGCCGACACGCACTACTATCAGGTTCTGGTCTATTCTCCCGAGGGTGAACTCTTGCGCAAGATCGGCGGCACGCCGGGCAATCGGCCCGGCGAGTTCGGCCAGGTGACCGACGCGGTGCAGGATTCGAAGGGGAACTACTACATCGCCGAGAAAGGCGACTACGACCGGATCCAGAAGTTCTCGCCCGAGGGGGAGTTCCTCTTGCAGTGGGGCGGCCACGGCTGCGAGCCCGGCCGGTTCGCGCTGCCGCAGAGTCTGGCCGTCGATCGGCAGGACCGGATCTGGGTGGCCGACGCCTGCAACCATCGCATCCAGGTCTTCGATACGGAAGGGAACCTCGAACTCGTGTGGGGACGCGAGGGCAGCGGCCTGGGTGAGCTGTATTACCCCTACGATCTGATCTTCGGCGAGGAGGATACGGTCTACGTCTGCGAGTACGGCAATCACCGCGTGCAGAAGCTCAGGTACGACGGCGAGACGCTCGAGCCGCTGGGATGCTGGGGGACCCAAGGCCGCGGCGAAGGACAGATGCACAACCCCTGGGCCCTGGTCCGCGACAGCCGCGGAAAGATCCACGTGCTGGATACGAACAACCACCGGGTCCATCGGGTGAAGATGTGATCGACGGATCTCCAAAGTAGTCGTCTCGCTCCTAGGACGTGAATCTATTACAGGACGAGACGGTTAGACTCTTTTCGAGTGCTGTTTTTTGTTTTCTGTTGCCAATCGAGCAGTTCGTTCTGCTGGTTGGTCGTATCTGTTGGGTGCGTGTTGTTCCCTCGAA
>DATLAN010000164.1:0-31489 GCA_035527455.1 Thermoguttaceae bacterium | reverse complement strand
GCGGGGAAATCTGCTACGTGATCAGCGTGTTGATGAAGTTCGGCTGGGTGAGCTGGATGATGTTCAACTATTCCCTGAACATCTTCTTCGCGCTGGTGATCGCGTATTACCTGGTGTTCCCGAAGGGGCGGGAGGATTAGAACCTGAAACCGGCAGGGCGGTCGTTCCGAAACGCCGTGGAAAACGGGGACAGGCACCGAGCCGGCAGCGATTTTCCGCGACTTTCACGCCGTTTACGGCTCGGAGCCAGCCCCCGTTTTCCACTCACCGCTTGCGATTCCAGTCAAGATCAATACGGCACCAACCCCCGAAGAACTTGCGTGGCCGAGGGCTTGGGCATCGGGTACTGGATCGTCTTCGGCGAGTTGGTCACCTCGATGCCGCCGAGCTTCGTGTCCCATAGCCAGGTCCAACGCCGCAATTCGCTCACCTGCAGCAGAATCCGGTCCATCACCCGGGTGCGCTGCTCCTTCTCCCAGCCGCCGTATTTCCAGGTGTATTGCCAGATCTCGTGGCGGATCGTGCCGGCGCCTTCCTCGTACGAAGTGGGCAGGTCGCGAATCAGCGTCACCAGCACCCGGACCGTCCGCCGGTCGCCGGCAAGGTACAGCGGCACGACCTTGTTCTCGTAGTGCCGCGACTTCTTGATGTGGTCGAGGATGAACTCCCGCGATTCGTCTTCCACCGGGGCGTCGGGCCGGATGAAGGGATCGAACTCCAGCACGGGGGCGTACTGGAAACCCTCGATCCGCACGCGGCCTTGGGCCATGATCAACAGGTCGTACGTGCCCGGCGGAAGGTCCTCGAAGACCCAGCGGCCGGCGCCGTGGTGGATCGCCGTGGCGTCGAGCGGCGGGGCCTCGATCCGGGCCTTCGGGTCGACCGGCCGGCGGAGGTTGCCGTCCTGGTCCCAGCGGTGGATCGCGCCGACGAGCGCCACCCCTTCGGCGTTGTTTAGCTCGACGGTCAGCTTGCCGGCTTGTGCGAGGGGGTGTTGTGCGATGAGGAGGCAGAGGGTGATCGGGAGAAGGATGGTCGGTGTGAGTTTCATATCGGTCGCTTTATGGTCGTCGTTGCTCGGTGTGTTTTGGTTGCAGTAAGAACCGTGCTCTGATGCGGGGCGACCCCGCCGAACGCAGTCGGCGGGCGTTTGGGGAACCGAACGCGTGGTTTCCTTTCGCTGAACACGTGGTGGATGGAACGCTATGGTTCCTTGAGCGTTTCCGTTCCGACGGCTTCGAGTCGGGCGATGGCTGTCTTGGCTTGTTCGACCAGCGGGCTTCCGGGATAATCCTTCACGAGCGAACGCAGCGTGGCCAGTGCCCGATCGGTCCTGCCCTGTTTCACTTCGCAATCGGCGGCCAGGATCAGGAGCTGATCGACGTAGGGCGAATCGGCGTTGACGGTCTGCAACTGCTCGGCCTGGGCGACGGCCTGGGCGTACAGCCCGCGGCCGGCGAAGTAGCGGGCGTACATCAGGGTGAGATATCCGTCGATCTTGTCGGCGGGAAACTCGCCCAGCCAGAGGCGCAGCTCGGCCGCCGCCCGATCGAATTGCCCGTCTCGAATGAAGGCTTCGCAGGAGCGGCAATGGGCGCCGCGCCGGGCCGTGCGTTCGATGTAGCTGCCCGCCGAGCCGAGGATTTTCTCGGCGTTTTGGTACGCTGCCCCGGCAGACGGCGTGTCGCCGGTCTTGGCATAGTAATCGCCCCAGGCGCGCTGCAAATTGCCCACGGTCCTTCCCGAGTTGGCACGTCCCAGGCGCGCCGTGGCGGCGTCGAGCAACCGCTTGGCGGCCGCCTCGTCGAGCAGATCGTTCACGGCCACGTCGGCCGCCTCGATTTCGCACTCCGCCTTGAGCATGTCCACGCCGATCCTGCCGGCCGCGGCTTGCCGGATGTCGAAGGCCAACTGCGACTGGCCGAGCCGGTCGCGAGCCATGGGCCCGATCAGCCGGGCGAGCGAGTAGAGATCTTCGTCGCCCCGGGCGACCGAGGCCTCCAGAAAGGCCACCTTGCCCGCCGCCACGGCTGAAGTGAAATACGGCCGGGGATCGAGACGGGGGTCATTGATCGTGGGCCGCGCGACCGGATTGATGTCGGGATACTGCTCGGCCGCCTGCTGTTTCTCTTCCTCGGCCTGGGCCTCCAAGGCCAGGGCCTTCGCCTCGTAGGCCAATACGAGTTGCCGCAGCGCGGCGGCGTCGAGCTTCCGCGGATCGTAAGTGGCCACGACCCGGAGGTAATCGTCCAGCGTGTGCAGCTTGTCCTGATCCTGCGAAGTCAGCGCCGGCCGGTCGATGTTCACCCGGTTGACCGTCTCCAGGGTTCGACTGCCGCGCGACACGGCAAGCCGGACGGTATAGACGCCCGGCCGCAGGTAAACGTGGTCCTCGTTGGGCCGTTGGCTGGTCTGTCCGTCGCCGAAGTCCCACTGCACCTTGGCGCCCATGGTCACGGCCTTGGCCGAAACGTCGCGGAACCGCACGCCGATCAGTGCCAGGGGGTTGTCGGGCAGGGGCACGTCGCCGACCAGGTCGACCTGGAAGTCGGGCACCAGGCGGTTGGGCGAAAGCGTCGGGTATCCGGCCTCGACGCGTCCGACTGCCTGCGTGCGGAAGGCCTCGGTGGGGATGGCCGTCGGCTGGGGCTTTTCGTCTTTCGGATCGACCTCCCAGGCGGCCACCATCACGGCGTCGTTGCCGGCGGCCGCGTGGTAGTATTCGAACTCGTGCTGCCCGGCCGAGAGCTGGACGTCGTGGCGGCTGCCCCGTTCGGCCTGGCGCATCGGCCCGTGACGCCCGGGAGCCGCGGCCACCTGCTTGCCGTCGATCAACAGGAAGCTGCAATCCTGGCTGGAGATCAGGAATCCGTACGTCCCCGGCGCCGTGTGGAGGTATCCGCTGTAGCGGGTAAGAAACGGTCCCGGCTCGAGCGAGAAAGGATTGCGGCTGTGATGGACGTTCTCGACGTAGTCCTTCCCGTAAGACTGCGACGAGTTGAACGCGTCGCGGACCGAGTCGAGGCTGTCGAGATCGCATGGCTTGAAGTGCCGGGTTTCGAGCAACAGCCCTTCGGTGGCCGTCCACGGGGGCAGCGGATCGGTGGGCGGATCGCCGCCGTAGAAGATCTCGTAGGTCCGCTGGCCGGGGGTCGTCTGAAACCGCAGCCGGCAGAAGTCGCCGGGGCCGAGCTGCAATACGTCGGTGGGCACCGGTTCCTGCCCGCGTCCGATGACCAGCACGTTGGTCCCTTGGGCGTTGATCTCGCCGTGGTGGAGGAACTCGGTCACCACGATCGCATAGTCCGCTGTCAGTTCGATCGATCGTTTGGCGTTGAACTCGGTTCCCGCCCGGCGGAAGGATTGTCCCGCGGCGTCACCCCCCGGCAGCAGCAGGGCGGCCAGCGCGGCAGGCAAAAGCGTTCTCGACAATAGCATCTTCTCTGCCCTATGGGGTCTCTGCATGACCTCTGGCGGAGGCTTTCCACGTCAGTCAGTATACCACCGCGCCGCGTCGGGCTCAAGAATGTGTATTGGCCAAGGAACCTAAGGTCGATCGCGCAACACGAAGCGAACCTGCTCCAGTGTCCTTCCCCAGGCCTTGCCCCCGATGGCCATGCCGTCGCCGGTCCAATGGACGCCATCGCCGCCCATGTATTTGCGGCGGTCGCCGGCGGCCTGAAAACCTTCGAAGATGTAGCCGGTGGGAATCTTCAGCTTGCGGCACAGCTCGACGACGCGGCGGTTGAAGTCGGCTTCCGGGGCCGACTCGGGCGTCCAGCCGCGGGGCGGGATCGTGCCCAGCACGGCCACCGTCCCGCGCTGCTCGCACGCGGCGACGATCGCGGCCAGGTCGTCCATGGCCGCGGGCAGGTGCTCTTCGGCCTTGTTGTTGTTGGTGCCGTAAAGAATGAACATGAATTCCGGATTGTCCTGCTCGAGGATCTCGCCCACCTTGTTGCGGCCGAAGCTGGTTCGCATCGACGGATAGCCGAAGGCGTTGACCGTCAGGTTGCCCAGCGCCGCCCGGGCGCAGTGAGGATAAACGGTCGCCCCGGTCAGCGAATCGCCGAACAGCGTGGCGTGGCCCTTGCGGACCTTGCCGACGCCGCGGGCATGAACACCACGGACGTGCTCGGCAAAGTCGAGCCGATCGGTTTCCTCCTGCGTCGAATTCTGCGGGCGGGGATCCGAAACGGCATCGACCCGGACCGCATCGGACCAGGGCCCGAGGTTCTCTTCGAAGTCGACGGCCAGCAGGCGATAACGGTACGCCCCTTTGCCGGCCGTCGTATCGGTGAACGTCGTCGCGGGGCTTTCCGCGATCTTCGTGAAGGCCCCGTCGGCTGCCGCTCGCGAAATCACGTAGAGTTGCGGGGCCACGTTGTCGGCGGCCTGATCCCAGGAGAGTTGCACGCCGGCCGCAGTCGCCCGGGCCGTCAGTCCGGTGACCTTCTCGGGCGGTTGGGTGTCCGTGCCGCGATAGAGCACGAAATTGTCGATCGAGAACTGCATGCCCGGCTCGTATTCAGCCGGCCCGTAGAAACGGATCGAATCGTAAACGGTCTGCGGAGAAACGAAGCCGGTCGTCTGCGAGTTGTAGCGGCAGCGGTCGAGGAAGTAGAGGATCGGGGTCCATCGGCCGTCGGCGAGGTAGCGGTATCCGTAGGGCGTCGTGTTGTCGCGGGCGACCGTGTCGAAGACGTTCACGCCGACCGACTCCACCTTCCGGCCCTTCATCGACAAGGCCATCTTCAGGTTCCCGGAGCCGGCCACGCCGATCGGCAACAGCGTCCCCGACCAGCTCTTCGTGCAGACGAGTTGCAGGGCCTTTCCATCGACCGCCTCTTCGGCAAGGCTCAGCCGGCCGTCGCTGACGGCGGTCCAACCTTCGAGGTCGCCGTCGAAGTCCATGCGATAATAAATCGTCACGCCGTCCGATTCAGCCGCGCCGGACGAGGCGATAACGGTCGTGAGAAAGACCGAGAAGCAGAACGCTACTGAACCGGCAAACGGCGTTCTCATCGTCATCTCTCCAAAAAGCCGCGACCGCCAGTCGCGCCCAAAGTAGGTCAGGGCTCGCCCTGACAGAGTTCCAAAGTTCCATTCTCTACATAACCGAGGAACGCGTCAAATCGGTAAACGGGCGGTCACAGGCCGAGCGCGGCAACGAGGGCAAGATGGGCGACGTGGGCCCTACGCGTCGACTTTTGCGGTCCTAGCAATTTTCTCGATTCTCCCGATTATCTGGCCGATACGTCCTATTGAAGGCGTGCCGGCTGCTCTTCCTGGTCCGGCGACGGTGGGCGGGGACTGCAATGGGCAGTCGGCCCCGGGGGTGCTTTCCGAAGTCCGCGAATGAGGGAACCCAAGATGACAAAACGAATTGTGCTTCTCGGCCTGATCTGCATATCTCTGGCTGCCACCAGCGGCTGCGGCTGCTTGCACGGATGGCTTTATAGCCCGTTCGGCCCGGGCACGCTGGTCGACACGCGAAACTGCGGCCCCGGCTGCGAGTCGGTGTGCCCCGGTCCGTGCGGTCCCGGCGGCTGTCCGATGCCGTGTGCCGCGCCATGCGAGCCGGCTTGTGCCGAAGGGTGTGGGCCGCCGTGTGCCGAGCCCTGTGGGCCGCCTTGCGGACCGGCTTGCGGGCCGGGCTGTGGACACTGTTACCCGGGGCCTTTGGCCTGCGTGCTGGGTCTGTTGCACGCGCCGACCTGGTACGGTCCCGCTTGCGGGGAGAGGTACTGGGGCGATTTCCACGGCGATCCGCCCGACTGCTGCGACCCGTGCAACCGCCACGGCGATTACGTGGGCGCGGGGAAGGCCGGCTGCGACACGTGCGCAGGCGGCGTGCCGGCGTCCTACGCTTCGCGCCCGGTCCGCGTGGAGTCGGCTCCGCAGGTTGCCCAACCGCGGAGAGCCGTCCGGTGGTAGGGCTCGACTCTTGCGGCCGGGATTGCCTCTGTCAACGGCGAACGATTGGCGATCCGGCTGCAATCTGATAGAATTCGGCCGATGACGGCGAAAGAAAAACGTCGCTACAGACAGTGGAAGAACCGATGACTGCTCCGAGAATCCCTCAGACCGATTCCATCCAAGAATTGGCCCAGTTTTGGGATACCCATGATTTGACCGAATTCGAAGACGAGTTGGAGGAGGTCACCGACACCGTTTTCGAGCGCGAGAAGACGTGCGAGATTCGCTTGCACCCGAAGGAGATCGAAGCGGTCGAGGGGATCGCCAGGTCCGAAGGCATCGGCTTGACGGATTTGATCCGGAAATGGGTCTTGGAGAAGATCCACCTCTGTTGAGTTCGCGCCGCTCCATTGAGGTTGCGCAATCACCATGGGCCGTGGCGGAACCAACTGTGCAGCCCCGATGAATCGGGGTACTAGCACCAAACGGTTTTTGACATCGTTGCGGTAAACTCTGGGGTGGCACGCCCTAAGGAACGAAGGGCGTGTTTTCCCGACATACCACGCCCTTCGTTCCTCAGGGCGTGCCACCCACCGTGACATCCCAGACTTAATGCCAAACCGCCGAAAAACCGTTTGGTGCTAGGAACATTCGCAAACAAGCCGGCGGCCAGTTCAGCGCTTATTCGTGCCGCAGTGCTTCGATGGGGTCCATGGCGGCGGCCCGCTTGGCGGGGTAGATGCCGAAGATCACGCCGATGGTCACCGCGATGACGAAGGCCAGCGGGATCGACCAGGGGACCACGACCGGCTCGACCGTCTTGATCACGGCGGGCAGTTGCTCCATCACGTCGGGCACGGCCTGGCGGAGGCCGTAGAGGACCAGGTTGCTCACCGGGCGGCAGGTCAGCCCACCCAACACGCCGAGGATTCCACCCACGGTCGACAGCGCGACCGTTTCGACCAGGAACTGCCGGATGATATCGCCGCGGTTGGCCCCCAAGGCGCGGCGGATGCCGATTTCTCGGGTGCGTTCGGTGACGGTGGCCAGCATGATGTTCATGATGCCGATCCCGCCGACCAGCAGCGAGATGGCGGCAATCAGGCCCATGAAGATCATGAACATCAGCCGGGTGGTTTCGGCCTGTTCGAGCAATTCCTTGGGCACGGTGGTGGAGTAATCCGGCTTGGAGTGATATCGCTCGAGCGTATCCTTGACCAGGTCGGCCGTTTTCATCACGTTCTCGATCGAATCGATTTGGAGCGTGGCCTGGCTGAGTTCGACGATCTCGCCGGAGATCGAGCCGGGGCGTTGGGTGATGATCGTATCGCCGATGCGGCTCCACAGGGTGCTGATGGGGATGTAGACGTCCTTGCTGAAATCCTGGCCGGCGAAGGAGCCGCCGATGGCGGCCGTGGCGGCTTTGGGCTTCATGACGCCGATCACGACGAAGTAGGCTTCACAGAAAGACTCCGCGACGTGGACGGAACGGCCGATCGGGTTCTCGAAGGGAAACAACGCGGCGGCCGTTTCGGCGGCCAACACGCAGTGGTTTTGACGGTCGTGGATCTCGGTATCGGTGATGAAATGCCCGCGATCGACTTCCATCCGCGTGACTTCGGCGTATTCGGGCGTGCAGCCGACCAACCGGCCATCCAGACTGCGAGCACCACACCAGAATCGGCAAGGGAGTTCGCGAATCGGCAACGCACTCTCGATCGTGGGGATGGTTTCCGTGAGCCGTGCGTAATCCGCCCGGGTGATGCCGTAGGGCTGCAGGCTGCGAGAACTGGTGCTCTGCGTTTCTTCTTCGCTCGGCTTGATCGATCGGATGATGATGTTGTTGGCCCCCAGGTCCTGGATCTGCTCCTGGGCCTTGATGCTGATTCCCTCGCCGATGGCCAAAAGCCAGATCACGCTGGCCACGCCGATGAAGATGCCCAGGACCGTCAGCGCCGACCGCATCGGGTGCAGCAGCAGACTCTTGGTTCCCAGTTGCCAGGTGCGTAGCCAGAGGTAGAACATGGGGGATTTAGGATTTCAGATTTAGGATTTCAGATTTCAGATTTCAGATTTCGGATTTGGGATTTGGGATCGCTTCTTCTTTTCGTTCGTCGGAGAGGATGGTGCCGTCTTTGAGTCGGATGATGCGTTTGGCGCGGGCGCCTACGTCGGGTTCGTGGGTGACCATGATGATGGTCTTGCCTTGTTGGTTCAGTCCGCCCAACAATTCGAGGATTTCTCGGGTGGTGGCCGAATCGAGGTTTCCGGTGGGCTCGTCGGCAAGGATGAAGTAGGGGTCGTTGACCAGGCTTCGGGCGATGGCGACCCGCTGCTGTTGTCCGCCGGAGAGTTGCGTGGGGCGGTGTTTGAGCCGATCGCTCAGGCCCACCATGTCGGCCAGTTCGAGGCTGCGGCTGCGGTCTTTGGTCGTCAAGCGTTTCTGGTAGTACAGGGGAACTTCGATGTTCTCCTGCACGGTCAGTTGCGGAATCAGGTTGTACGACTGGAAGACGAACCCGATGCGCGAGGCGCGGATCTCGGAAAGCTGGTCGTCGGTCATCCGGCTGACGTCTTCGCCGCCCAGGTAGATCGTGCCCGCGGTGGGCCGGTCGAGGCATCCCAGCAGATTCAGCAGGGTGCTCTTGCCCGATCCGGAAGCGCCCATGATCGCCACGTAGTCGCCCTCGGGAACTTCCACGCTCACCCCGCGCAGCGCCCGGACGATCTCGCTGTCCATGACGTATTCTTTGGTGACCTGATGAAAGGCGGCGGCCGGCGTCATGGGTTTCCTCCGGTCGGGCGTCCTCCGCGTCCTCCGGCCGACATCATGTTGCGCATGGAGGCGGACAATTCCTGACGGCTGATGCCTCCGTCGCCGTCGGTATCGGCTTCGGCGAAGCGGGATTGCATGGGCCCGGAGACTTCGTCCTCTTCCAGTTTCCCGTTGCCGTTCTTGTCGTTTTCCTGGAATATCTTGGCGACGATCGCGGCGGGATCGGGTCTGGTTTGCCCGGCGGCGGCGCCCTCTTGCTTGCCCGCGGGGTCGCCACCCGGCCGGGCGCCGGCCGGCGGTGCGCCTTGGCGATCCACCCCGTCTTCCGACGATTCCTCTTCCGTCACGCCTTGCTCGTGCTCACGCTCTTTGTCCTCTCCCAATCCGACCTGTTCCCGGTACTTGGCGGCGTTCTGGACGACCTTTTCGTCTTTCTCGAGTCCTGTTTCGATCACGACGAACTTGTCGTTGCTGGCGCCGATGGTGACTTCTCGCTTCTCCAGACCGTCCTCGCCGCGGACTACGCAGTAGAGTTTCTTGCTGTGCTCGATAATCGTTTGGACCGGCACCTGGAGCACGTTGGGCAGACGATTCACGCGGATCTTGACCTCGGCGTTCATGCCCGGTCGAATGTCGCGAGGGGGAGCCTGGATCTCAATGATCGTCTCGTATTCCCGCACGGCCGACGAGAAAAAGCCCGTCCCGGCGGGATACTCGCTGACTTCCTTCACCTTTCCCGTCAACTCCAGGTCGGAGAAGGCGTCCAGCCGAATGGTCACTTGCTGGCCTACTTTGACCAGAGAGATCTTGCCCTCGCTGATCTTGGCCTTCACCTGCATTTGCGTCGGGTCCGGAAGCCGAATGATCTTTTGGTTGAAGCGAATCGAAGTGCCCTCCTGGATCACCACCTCGCCCTGCCCGTGGTGACCTTCTTCGTTGGCGTAGACCACTTCGCCGGGCATGGTGGCGAAGATCGTGCAGTTGGCGATCTGCTGCTCGACGTCGTCGAGTTTCTCCTTGTCGAGCCTGTTGCTGGCCTGGTCGGCCTTCCATTTGGCTTCGGCCGAAATGATGTCGGCTTCCAGCTCCTTGGCCCTTTTTTCCTTGGTGTATTTTTCCAGGACCTCCAGTTCCTTTTGGAGCAGTTCCAACTGGTTCTGCGCCTTCATCAGCTTGGTGCGGTCGTTTTCCAACTGGTCCTTGGTGGCATAACCCTTGCGGTACAGCTTCTCGCTGAAGCTGAGGTCCTGTTTTGCCTGGAGGATTTCCACGTCGGCCTCTTTGATCTGGATCTTCTTGGCCAACACGGCTTCTTGGTATGAACCTTCGATGTATTCGTCTTTCGCGATCTTTGCCGTCTCCAGGGCATTTTGGGCCTGGATCACGGCCGCCGTACTGTTTTGGTAAACGATCTCCTGCTGAATCCGATCGTTCTTCAGCGCCACCGAATCGAATCTCACGAGGATCATCTTCTTGCGCAGCTCGTCGATCGTAATCGCCGGTGGCTCGGAGGCACTCGCGTCGATGCCGATCTCGGAATCCGGAAATTCGGCGACCGTCGGTTCGGTCGCCGCGACTGTCGGTTGGCCATCCGCCGGCTGAAGCGCGGTGGTTCGCGGGCCCGCCGTGTCCGCGGGGGGTTCGAGTTCCTCGAGCTTCTCGATCATTTCGTAGGTGATTTTTAGTCCCTCGGGCAGGCAGTCTTCGGGCCCGATCACGGTACCCTCGGGAGCGACCCACGCAATCGCGGTTCCCGAATAGTTCGTCGGTTTCACCTTGCACACGATCTCGATGTTGTTGGCACTTTCGATGTTGCCTCGTTCGGTAATGTCGTGAATGAACTCCCCTGGCTTGACCACGTGCATCATCAGGTCTTCGTCTTCCTGCGACGAAAATCCCCACCGGGCTGCCATCACGGCCGCCACCACGATCACCGCGGCCACCACCGTCAGCACGACGGGCAATCCGCCGTAGGCGAACCCGCGGCGGTGTCGAAGGCTGGAGTGCGATCGGGCCATCGGAAAGATCTCCTTAGCGCTTGGCCCCGCGAGGAACAAAGTCGGCAGGTCACAAGGGGAGGGCGGGAAAGTTCCGGGTATCCTCTCATTCTAATCGATGGCTGCACGCTTGTCACGACGGAGACCCCATCGCCGTGGGGTACTTGCCGGTATCCCCACGCAACCCCTCAGAAACCGCCGACGGAGCATTTCCGGGATCAAAGGCCGGAAGTCACTTGTGACAATACGCTTACGTCGATTCCAGAAGCGCGGATTGCCCGCGCCGTCGCAAAGTGACGCCGGAATGAGAAGGCCGGTCCACCAGGGCGGGGATCAAGGCATCGGCGCCTCGACGGGCTCCGGCAACGGAGAACCTGCCGGCGTGAGGATTTCCTCCGGCATCCACAGCATGGGATCTTGGCCGGGCATGGCAGGCTGCTCTGAGAAAGCGTCTTCCCCGTCGGTCGGATCGAGCGGCCCCGGATCGACCCAGAGGCCGCGACCGTCCAACTCCATGGTGCCCAAGTCGAAGTCCAGGTTCATCCGCAGGGCTTCCTGGTTGACCCAGACTCCCAGGAAGTTGTTCTGCGCGTCGAGCAACCCGCTCAAGGCGTCGACGAGATCTCGGCCCGTATTGCCGCCGAGTTCCGTGGGGCGCGGATCATCCAGGCGGAGCCGGGCTTCGTCCACCTGGTCTATGGCTAGGAAGACGGCCGTCCGCTGCACTTCGAAGTTCAGTTGGTTTAGACGGACCGTACGAATCGTATCTCGGAGACCTTCAGCGATCTGGTCCTCGAACTGGTAATACTCCCGACGCGTCCGATGGTAGTTGATCAGGGTTTGCCGATAGGTGTTGCGCTCGGCCAGGCGCGTCAAGGGAGCGTCGAACTCCAATCCCACGCGGAGCCGTCCCGTGGTGCCGCGGAAGCGGACCGGATTGTTGTCTTGGGTGTCGATGTCCCCGCTGAAGACCACGTCCAAGTCGCTTTCCAAATCCTCGGCCGCCACGGTGATCTGCCGCCAGACGTCGACCAGCGCCGCCCGGACGTTCTTCCAGTCGCGACGGTTCTCGCGGGCAATCTCCAACGCCTTCTCGGAGGTCATTTCGATCGGTTCGAGCATGATCGAGTCGAGTCGCGCTCCGGCTTGGATCAGCGACAGTTCCAGGGCCTGGCCCGAGAGACGATCGACCAGATCGATCAAATCTTCGTGCAGGGTTTCGACCGTGGGATCGCCCTGGGCGGCCGCTTGGGCGACGATTTGCGGGAACTGCTCGATTTCGGCCAAGGTCTTCGCCAATGCGTCTTCCAGCCCGGCCCGATCCTCCGCTCGTCGGTCGGCGTCGTCTTCTGCTTCGCCGATATCGATGATGATTTCTGCTTCTTCCAGTTCGACCAGTCTGGCCTTCAACCGTTCGGCCAGTTCCACGGCAGCCTCGCGTCCTGCCATTTTCTCGCAGACTTCGACCAGCCGTCCGGCCAGATCGGTGGCCGTTCGGACTTTCTCCAGTCCTCCCTGCAATCCGAAGGTGGACTTGACCAGCAGTTCGGCCAGTTCCATGGCGCCCTCGATGCCTTCGGATTCGTGGCAGAGTTCGAATAACCACTGGGCCCGCGTCTGGGCGGCGTCGATTCCTTCCTTTTCGGCGGAGAGTTCGAAGACACGCTGGTAGAGCACCTTGACGTCGGCCACGCGGGAATCGACGTCGCCGTTTCGGAACTCTTCGCGCGAGGACAACTGCTGCAGCCGGCGACTCCTCTGCGGCAGCACGTCGAGCAACGTCTCGAAGTCGCCTTCGACCACGTCCAATTGGGTCACGATCTGCCGTCCGAGGGAATTCAGCGCGCCGAACTCTTCTTCTCCCAGTTCGAACCGGCCGGCCTCGGTCCGGGCACGCAGGCCGGACAGGAATTCGGTGATCGCGTCCTGAGTTTCGGTCATTTCCGGACGAATCAACTCGAACCGGTTCAGCAGGGAATCTTCGATCCTGACGTCCAGTTGCGGCGGCAGCCCGAGGTTGATCTTGTACGCGTCGAGCCGGTTCTCGTACGCCGCGACTTCCGAAAGCAACGTGCTTTGGGTCCGGTAGAGTCCCTGTCGCGTGAAACCGACCTGGTAGGCCCTGATGGCTCCGCCTTCGTAGAGGGTCTCCAGCCGTTGGAGGCTTTCACGCAGTCCGGCCACGTTCGCGCGGCGGTTGCGAATCCGCAGTTGCTCTTCCAGCAGTCCGAAATAGCCCCCGGCCCCTCCGATTGCACCGCCGCCGGGCGAGACGATCCCAATGCCGCCGCGGGACGGCGTCGCGCCCGGGCTGCGGCCCGTGACGACCTGGGTGTAGAAGCCGCGGCGGAACCGCTCCATCTGGCGGACGTTGGCCAACAGGGCCCGCTCGGAGTCGGTCAGCGATTCGAGCACGACGTCCCGGCCGCCGGCCCGCAAGAGCGGCTGCACCAGGGAAAAATCCAGCAGGGTGTTGGCACTGTAAGTATCCGGGCCGGCGAACTGCCACACCAGCGAGTTGGCCATTCCCACGACCAGCTCGCCGCCGGAGGCGAACAGCTTGCGCATCTGAAGGTCGGTGTCGGTCCTCAGCAGGCTCGAGGCGGCGCCGCCGCGATCGGGCCCGTCGGCCGTGAAGAAGGTCGAGTTGCCGCCGAAGAACTGGGTGTCGAATTGGAAACGCTGGAGCGTCACCTGCAAGGCCGACAGGTACAGTTCCTCCAAAGCCCGCTGATATTCCGGCGATTGCAGCAAGGCCATCTCCACGGCCCCTTCGCGATCGAGCACCACCGCCCCGTTTTCCTCGCGGGGCAGGTAGAGTTCCCAATCGGGATTCTCCACGTAGCGCGTCCTGCCGTAACGGTCCCAGCCGGGCCAGCCCCGCTTGCCGTCCACGCAGCGCATCAGCCGGTGCGAGGTCGGATCGTCCGGGGGCATCGGAGGGCAGTCGGGATTGTTCGGATCGAACATCCGCGAAGCGGGATCCGGCTCGATGCCGAAACCCTCCGCCGAAGAGCCGGTCTGTTGGTTCGCACAATCGACCAATCCGTAGACTTCGCCATCGGCCTGGTGACGATAATAGGCGCGGCTACAACCGCCGACGACCAACAGCAACGATCCCAGCGCGAACGTCGCACACATTCTTCGGCGGATACACCCCGATGGTTCCCGGCGGCCACTCATCAGACGGCTCCTTCGCGTTTGGCTTCCGATGTCGCTTTGCTCCCCGAAGCGGTGCGAAAGTCGGGTTTCTCGCGCAGCCGTCTGCCCGGCCGGCGGCTGCCGGCACGACCGCGAATCGTATCGTCGAGTTGGTTCAGCCCCGCAAGCAACTCGTCAAGGGCAACCGCCGAGAATTCGGCGCGCAACCGGCCGGTCCAGTCGGCCAGCACCTGGTACAATTGATTGCGGCCGGCGGGCGTGAGTCGCCAAAGCTGCCGCCGCCGATCGGATTGGCCACGACGCCCTTCCAGCAGTCCCCTACGGCGGAGCCGCTCGACCAGTCCGCTGACGGCCGACGCCGAGATGGCGAGGCTGTCGGCCAGTTCGTTCTGACCGATCCCCTCCGGCGGCGTTTCGCGGCAGATCCATAGGACGGAGAATTCCGGCTCGCTAAGGTCCCATCGTCCTGCCCGCTGACCGAGATCGTCGCGAAGCAATCGGGCACACACCACGATTCGCTCGGCAAGATCACCCCATTGGGTGGCCGGCCCTTTCGATTCGAAGTGGTTCGGATTCGGTGGGATTGCCGCCAAAACCCGGTTTTCCTGTGAGTTCGAGCTGGGGGATGTTTGTCCCGAGGACCTGGAGTTAACCCAGATTGACTACTACGTGGCAGAGTTGCGGCCCATGTCGAGGATTGGGCAGACGAGAAGCTTCAGCCAGCTAAACTTTCGACCGAGGATCGTTCAGACTTGAACGATTATGCGGATAGGGGCATCCGAATGAGGTGAGAAAAACAGGAGGATTCGCGAGACTGGGGAAGCGGGGCGGAAATGGTAGATGCTTGACACCTGGGCAACGCCCGAATAATATCTAGATTGGCAACAACGATTTGCGCGAGTCACCTCTTTGCTGCCCGAAACAGACGGACGAAGATTCTATGAGTATCTGGAACAAGGTCTTGATCGGGTTCGTTTTCGTCGCGTCGGCGGCGTTCTTCTACCTGGCCGTGCGGACGGTCAAGACCTACGAGTACTGGAACAACCTGGCCGACGGGCACGAGTTCTTCGTGGGCGTGCGCGAGCAGTTCAGCGAGACGTGCCAAGACGGCGGGACGCTCGTGGTCATGCGCGAGGGTGGCGAGGACAGCGAACTGCGATCCATCCGCACCACCGGCCTGTTCAACGAAACGAGGGCGAAGAGCGGCCTGGAAGAATCGGAAACCACGCCGGGCATTCGAGAACTCCGCAAGCAGTACAACCACTTGACCGATTCGGCTCGCCGCGGCCGCGTCTGGTTCAATTGCAGCCCGAGCGAAAACAACGGCCGGTTCGAGGTGCAGATCCCGACCGATCCACACGGAATCGCGCTGAAGACGCTCTTGTACGTTTTCGAGGAAGACAATCTCGGGCAGGGAGAATACCTCGGCGAGTTGCGAGTCGTTCAGCTCGGTGCGGGAGCCGAACCTCGCGGCGTCACCATCGGCCCGGCGATGCAGATGACTGCCGCCGAAAGCGATCGGCTTTCCGACAGCGCCGCCGCCGGCGGCCCGTGGGTCCTCTACGAGAGAATGCCCACCGACAGTTACGAGGTCTTCGCCGACTGGGATGAAGAAAAGAAAGAACAGTACTTGCCGGAAGAGTCGGCGCTCGAGTACATCGCCCACGGTCAGAAGATCACCAAAGAGGACGCAGAAACCCGGGGATTATCGGGCAGGGTCGTGGTCACCGACGAAAAGGGAAACGTGCTGTACGCCTACATGGACGCCACCGGGAAGATGGTCAACGTGACGCAGGAGGAAAGAGACGACGAAGTAGTCTGGGTAGATGAGGACAGCGGGGACGTGGTGGATGCAGACAAGATCGTCGACCGCGAACCGGAGGACGGGCAACCGGGCACCTACCTGCGGCCGCTTCGCGATTATCGGCTCCTCTTCCGCGACTACTACCACAAACGTACGCTGTTGGCCGACGAAATCGAAACCAACACCCGCAAATTGGCGATCAACCGGAAAACCCGGCAAGAGGCGGAAGAGCTGCGCGACGCCTATACGCGTGACGAGGCCACGGCCAAGCAAGAGTTGGCCGAGGTCGAAAAGGAGCGCGACGCGCTGGCGGTTCACAGTGAGGCCTTGCAGGCTCGGGTGGCCCAGGTGACCCAAAACATCGACCGGTTGCTCAACGCCAATCAAGCCACGGCCGTGCGGATCGCCACGATCCAAAAGGACGCCGCCGGCCGAATCGACGCGCGGACCCGGGGTATGGCCCAATCCGGCACGGAGGGCGGGGACTGAAACCGGCTCGCCGTGCGGTTCACGTCGATTGCGAGAAACACCGGCTGACAAGCAGCCAGTGGCACCCTCGAATTGGACGGCAAGGAGGCCCCGGGGGTAGAATTCCTATTGACGCACGTCCGGGAAATTCCTATTCCATTACGCTGGCGGAAACGTATGTTTTCGTGAAACAGCCGGCTGCGATACCCGTCGTGTGTGGGTAACGCATACCCCCACCGATATCAGGCGGATTGGGCTGAGGCGGGCGACCGGCCGACATGCTCGGTAGACGGGTTGCCGTCGGGCCGACCGCTGACCATCGAGTAAAGCCATCCATGGGCATTTACGACCGAGACTACTATCGAGGAGATGCACGCCCCGGGCCCTCGCTGACCCTCCGCGCACCGACCACCATCGTCGGCATCCTGATCCTGATCAACATCGCCGTCTTCTTCGCCAACGGGCTGTTGACGGGCCGAACCGACGCGATCTCCTCCTGGCTCTCCGCCCACGGCGACACGCTGACCAAACCCTGGATGTGGTGGCAGTTGGTCACCTACGGGTTCGTCCACGCCCCGGACAACCTCCAGCACATCATCTTCAACATGCTCGGGCTCTTCTTCCTCGGGCGTGCCGTGGAAATGCACTACGGCCGCGCGGAGTTCGTGCGGTTGTACCTGGTGATGCTGGCCGTCGGGTCGTTGGTCTGGGTGCTGGGCAACCAAGGCAACCCTTACGCCGCCCTCATGGGGGCATCCGGGGCCGTGACCGGTGTCGTGGTGCTTTTCGCGCTGAATTTCCCCCGTCAAACGTTGCTCTTGTTCTTCGTGTTGCCGGTTCCCGCCTGGCTGGTCGGAGTGATCGTCGTGGTGGGTGACGCGCTGGGGGCCATGGGGCGAGAGAGTTCCGGAAACATCGCTTACGGCGTCCACCTGGCCGGGGCGGCGTTCGCCTTCCTCTACTTCCGTTTCGGGTGGAACCTTACGCGTCTGACCCGGGGTAAGTTCTCTTGGGTCAGGTTCACGCGTCGGCCCAAGCTGCGGATCCACGACCCGGGGGGGGACGAGGCCAATCTGATCGCCAAGGTCGACCAGATCCTGGAAAAGATCCACACCCAAGGCGAAGCCAGCCTTACTCGAAAAGAACGCCGCATCCTCGAATCGGCCAGCCGGCGATACCAGAAACGGCGAGACGGTTGACAAGAAAGGCGTAGCTGAATTTGCGGAAAATTCAGCAATACACGAGAGGCGTAGCCGAATTACCCCTCTCGCCGAACACGGAGGTTCGCTCATGAAAACGATCAAACCGATCTTGGCCGGTGGGTTGTTGGCGGTCTCGGTTTTCTCGGCGGCCTGGGCGCTGGGCGTGTTTCAGCGCGACGACGACCCGGCCGTGCCTGCTCCTGAACCGAACCCCATCGGACGGATGGCCTATCTCGACGGCGGTGCGTTTCGCATGGGCAACGACCTGTCGACCTCTCCCGACGAGCGTCCTGCCCACGAGGTAAGCCTCGGGCCGTTCTACATCGACGCGCACGAAGTCGCCAATCGGCAGTTCGCACGCTTCGTCGAACAAACCGGCTACCAAACCACGGCCCAGCGGCGGGGCTGGTCGTATGTCTTCGATCATGAACGGGGACAATGGATCCGGCAGTCGGGCGCCGACTGGCAACATCCCGGCGGTCCGGACACCTCGCTGCTCGGCCGCGACGAGTACCCGGTCGTCCACGTCTCCTGGTACGACGCGGCGGCCTACGCCGATTGGGCCGGCAAGCAGTTGCCCACCGAGGCCCAATGGGAATACGCCGCCCGAAGCGGCCTGCGCGACGCCGATTACCCCTGGGGCCGCGAGGAAATGCCCGAGGGACGCTACATGGCCAACTACCGCCAACACGATCGGGAAACGGCCGCCGACGGCTTCGAGGGGCTCGCGCCCGTGCGCTCGTTCCCACCCAGTCGATTCGGGTTGTACGACCTCTCGGGCAACGTCTGGGAGTGGTGCCGCGACCGGCACGGCGAGGATTACTACGGCGCAAGTCCCCGCGAGAACCCGCCCGGTCCGAGCGAAGGGCAGACGCGGGTGGTCCGTGGCGGTTCGTTCCTTTCGCCGGAGAATTATCGTTGCGGCCACCACGTATCGACCCGGGGCCATCACCGCCCGGAGGAGACTTTCCAACACCTCGGTTTCCGCTGCGTTCGCCCGGCGCGCTAGAGGCGACATCAAGTAAAGTAGCCATCTCGCTCCGCGAGATGTGGCTTCGTCTCGCGGAGCGAGACGGCGGGTGGCACGCCCTGAGGAACGAAGGGCGTGGTTTGGCAGGTTTTCCACGCCCTTCGTTCCTCAGGGCGTGCCACCCAATTGGACAAGCTGTTTCTGCGAGGCTCCTTCGACACGACCGTCCCTTTCCATATCAGGAGGTCTTCCGCATGATCGTCTTGTTCCTGCATGGCTTCGGTTCCGACCCCAACGGCATCCGGCCGACCTTCCTGCAACAACAGGGTTTCGAGGTCATTCATCCCGCCTTGCCGGACGACGATTTTCAGCAGTCGCTGTTGATTGCCCAGCGGGAGTTCGACCGAGGGCGGCCCGACGTGGTCGTGGGTTCTTCCCGGGGCGGGGCCGTGGCGATGAACATCGACGTGGGAGAAACGCCCCTGGTGCTGATCGCTCCCGCCTGGAGCAAGTGGAGCGGAGCGGCCACGGTCCAAGCGTCCACGATGATCCTGCACTCCGAACACGACGAGGTCGTGCCGATCGAGGGCAGCCGCGAGTTGCTGCGCCGCAGCGGGCTGCCCGCAGATCGGTTGATCGTTGTCGGGGAGAATCACAGAATGACCGATCCGGCGGCGTTCGAGGCATTGGTGCAGGCGATCGAGCGAGCCGGGGGTGAGGGGTGAGGGGCGAGGGGCGAGGGGCGAGGGATGAGGGATGAGGGGCGAGGGATGAGGGGCGAGGGACGAGGGACGAGGGGCGAGGGTTGTCTTCGAAGTGGGAATGATCACTCTCGGCGTTTGCCGGTAGAGGTCGTACATGATTGAGAGAGGTGGAAGTCGTACAAGTGAGAGAACCGTAGTGCCGAAAACCGGCCCCGAGAAACCAAGCCCCACGCTCTCGTCTCTCGCCCCCAACCCCAAATCCCTCGCCCCTAACCCCCAGCCCCTACCTCACCACTTCATCAACACCGTTCCCCAGGCCAATCCGGCGCCGAATGCGCTGAAGAGCGTGTGGCTGCCGCGGTGGATGCGACCTTGACGGAAGGCCTCGTCCAGGGCCAAGGGAATGCTGGCCGAAGACGTGTTGCCGTAGCGTTCGAGGTTGCTGAAGACCTTGGCGGGGTCGATCCCCAGGTCTTCGGTGACCGAGTTGATGATCCGCATGTTGGCCTGATGGAAGATGATCAGGTCGATGTCTTCGAGCGTCATGTCGGCCGCCTGCAACGTTTCGGTGATGTTCTGGCGCAACATGCGGACGACCCACTTGAACACGGGCCGGCCCTGCATGTGGAGGAAGTGGCAGCCGTTCTGTTCGACGGACGACGAGAACGGGAATCGGGAGCCGCCCATGGGCTGGTACAATAGCTTCTCCCCGGAGCCGTCCGAGCCGATGGCGAACGAGACCAGGCCCTGGGCGTCGCTGCCGGGGGCCAGCAGCACGGCGCCGGCCGCGTCGCCGAACAACGGAAAGGTCTGCTCGTCGGCCGGATTGGCCACGCGGGAGTTGCAGTCCGCGCCGATCACCAGCGCCATCCGACTGCAACCGGTGGCCACGTACTGCATGCCGGTGATCATCGCGTAGATGAAGCTGGAGCAGGCCGCGTGGATGTCCATCGCCGGGGCGCACAACCCGAGGCGGTCTTGCACCCGGTTGGCCGAGGAGGGCAGGGGGCGATCGGGCGTATAGGTGCCCAGCAGGACCAGGTCGATCGACCGCGGATCGATCCCGGCTTGCTCGATACACCGCTGCGCGGCCTCGATGGCCAGATCGCTGGTGGCCACGTCCGGCGGCGCGTGCCGGCGTTCGAGGATGCCCGTCCGCTGAACGATCCATTCGGCGTCGTAACCCAGGGCGGCCAGATCCTCGTTGCGAATCACCTTCTCCGGAACGCTGCTGCCGATGCCGACAACCTGGACGCCCATCAAACGTCCGATGCGCGAGGGTTTGATCTCCAGTTCGGCATCGCCGTTGGTGGTCGTATCGTGGGACATTTCGTTTTCTCTGCGGGCGGAAGGCGACGGCCGCTTGGGGATCGCGGTGCAGCGTTCTTCCCGGGTCCTGTCTGAAGCGGTCGATCAGAAGAAACTCGGGAAGGTCATCAGGGGTGTCGGGGCATGGGTAACTTGTACCTTACATGTTTTCGGGCCGATCCTCAAGCCCCGCCTCAAAGGAAGGGGGGTCGGGCAGGAATGTTCTCGACTTCCCACGCAGCTTGTTTTATGCACACCCTCTAAGTTCACACCTTCTCTCCAACAACGCCACCAGTTACCTCCCAAGGGGGATGTCTGTGGGGGCGATGAGCAGGTAGACTACGGGTTCGCCCAAGTTCAGGTCCTAGACGAAAGGAGATGTCGGGCAAGGGCTCTCAGGCCTCTGAGATCGATTGCCCGATGGCGAATGCTCATGTGTACGATGGCAATCCTCTTCAAGGCGGCCAGAAATACCCCTGTCTTAGTGGCCGCCAATCGGGAAGAACGGTTCGATCGACCGACGCATCCCCCCAAGATCCAGTCGGGCACGCCGAGGGTTGTCTGTGGAATCGATCGCAAGGCGGGAGGAACCTGGTTTGGAGTGAATCAGCACGGCCTGGTTGCTGCGGTGACCAACCGACCGAAGACTCTGGTGCCGTCCGATCCGCGGTCCCGGGGACTCCTCTGCCGCGAACTTCTCGACCTGAGTACGGCAACGGAGGCCGCCCAATATGCCGCTGAGGAACTCGCATCGGGATTGTACGCCGGGGCCAACTACTTCTGCGCCGATGCGGATTCTGCGGCCGTCGTCTACGGCGGCAACCGGATCGAAGTCGTCGAGTTGCAGCCCGGCTTGCACCTGTTGACCAACGGCGACCTGAACGACCCGAGGGATCAACGCCAGGAATTCCTCCTCCGCATGTTCACCTTGCACACCCTCGACTCGGCCGTGACTTTCCTGGCGGTTGCCAGCCGGGCCTTTTCCCGTAAACCGGACGTCGCCGGCCGTCGCGGTGTGGTTTCCACCGGCGGCGAGCACGGCACGGTTTCCTCGACGCTGTTGTCGCTCTCCGAGAAGATTCAGCATTGCATCTATCAGTACGCCCCCGGGCCACCGAGCGATCACCCCTACGACGACCTCTCCGCATTGCTCCGCCAGGTCCTCTCGACGGACAAGAGCCGCAACCGGCTGCAGGACGAGGACGAGGATAAGGACGAGGACGAGTTCGACGACGAATTCGAGGATCTCGACGACGACGTGGAGTAATCGGCAACGACACGCCCCAAGGGAACGAAGGGCGCAGCTTCGCCGGTCTACCACGCCCTTCGCTCCTCAGGGCGTGCCATCCCGAGGCGGCGTGGGAGCGGCTGCGGGATGGCGGTTTCGACGCCGTGGTGACCGATCTGGGGATGCCCGAACTCAACGGCCTGCAGTTGCTCCAACGAATTCGGCAAGATCGGCATTCCCGACGTGATCTTGATGAAACGCGGTCCCCTGGGCCCAGGGCAGTGGGCGACGATGAAGCAACACTGCGTGATCGGCGAGAGAATCCTGCGCGAGGAGTCCAAGGTTCAGGGGGCCTACTTCCAATGGCGAGGTATCGGCTCACGCGCCGCCGTTGGAGAGTTCGACAGCCCGTTCCTCGACACGGCCGCGTCGATCGCCTTGACGGCCGAGGCTGGTCCGGGTTTCTCAGGTAGGCCGGAACAAGGTCGCCGAAATAGTTGCCGGAACATCGCAACTGGGCGAGAGCGTGCGCACACCTTCTCGCCAGACCAACGTGCATCCGGCGACCGAAGTTCCGGCAACCGCACCAGTTGCTTGTTCCGGCCTACTTGCTACTTCCCTCATACCTCGGCCAGGGTTAGAATGTGCCCGGGAGGAACATCATGCACACTCATTTGAGCGACCGAGAAAAGGAAGTGGCCCGACTGTTGAGCCTGGGCTGCTCGGTGAAGGAAGCCGCGGCGATCCTCAAGCTGTCTCCGAACACGGTGGACAACCACAAAACGCGACTGATGGCGAAGCTCGGCACCGACAAGGCGGCCCTGCTGACGAGAATCGCCATCAAGATGAGGATCACCAGCCTGAAAGACAAGCTGACGCTGGCCGAGAAGCGCCGCAGCGGCCGGAAAGCGGACGGGTGGAACTAATCGAAGCGCGGCTTCGCCGGGTGCCACTGGCTGTTTGTCAGCCAGTGCGTGGGCGGTTATCCGGTTGGTTCCAGTTCATCATTGCGTATTGTCCCAGAACCCGAGCCGGGTAGTCGCACCACTACTTGGCTTGGCTGACGCCGGCCGAGAAGCGTCGCTGCGGCCGGAAAGTGGACGGGTGGAACCAATCAAAACGCGGCTTCGCATTCCGCGACATTCCGGGCGTAGAACTCCTCCGAGAGAAGCCACTCTTCGTAGAGCAGCTTGAGCTGTCTCAGACGCGCGGCCACCTGCTGCTTGGTGAACGCGGGGGAACCGGCCGCCGGATTCTTGATTTCCGGCGGGTCCTTCGGCTCGGCAGCGGGCGGAGGAGGGGCGCGCTTGGGCGGCGGCTGGTAGGTCGGGTCGTAGACGAGGACCGGCAGGTCCTCGGCGGGAACGAGGTGCCGCCACAAGTAGGCCTGCATCATGTCCTCCGCCGGCACGGCCTCGTGGGCGACGTCCTGCTCCTGAATCGTTGCCCGGCCCTCGATGGCTAAGCCGATCGGTTGCTCCGTATTCGTCAGGCCGGTTTTCACCCCCAGCCTCGCCATCTCCTGGTCCTTCGACAAGGAAACGGAATATGAAGAGAATCCCTCCGGCGGGTCCTTCAAGCCCAGCTTGATGTCGCCGCCGAATCCGTCTTTCCGGATCGCGTAGATGCTGACGGCACCGTTGCCCTTGCTGCGCAGCGCGGCGCTGGATGGCACGACGCGCAACGCGAAATCGGGCCGCGGCGGGCTGATCCGCAGTCGGTAGGCGTACTCTTCACCGCCGTGGCGCGCGGTATCGCCCAGGTGAACGCAGTAGGTTCCGTCGGCGGGCAACGCGACCGTCAGGTAGGAATCGGCGTGGTGGGTGTTCAGCCCCGACGCCACGTCCCCATGGTCGTCGTTCAGCGCCAGCAATCGGCCGCTGGAGTCGGTGAGCTTGAGCATGGAATCCAGCGGGGAATCGAGCCGGCGCGCGGTGACTTCCGCGACGATCGTGTCGCCGGCACGGCCCGTGAATTCGAACACGTCCCAGTCGTCCGAACGATCGATGCGCCCGTTGACGATCACCGGGAGTTCCACCTTCTGGGCATGCGACGGGTCGTCGTTGGATTCCCGGTCGAGGCATTCCGGCAGCGTGTCCAGCGCGAACGGAAGGCGGTTGGAAACGAACCCCTCCTTGCTCGCGGCAAGCAGGTGGAGTCCCGGCCCGGCGTCCGTTGGGGGCGGCGTCAGCCTGGCGCCGTCGAGGTTCCAGCCCTTCATCTCGATCGTGGCCGGATTGCCCGCCCGGCCGCCCAAGGGGAAGATGCTGGTCACGAACGGCACCTCGCCGATGGTGACGCGATAGACGAAATCCTCGCGGCCGCGGTAGATCGCGTCGGTGATGCTGAAACGGTACTCGCCGTCCTCGGGCACTTCGAACAGCAGGGTCGGATCGGGCTTGAAACGGAAGTCGTCGTCATACGCCAATTCCTTCCCGCCGGCGTCGTAAACCGCCAACACGGGTTGAAACCAGCCCGGCACCGCGTCGGCAATGTACGGGATCAATTGCCGCGCCGCGGCGGAGAGAACCAGCCGCTGGCCTTTGCGGGCCTCGAAACGATACCAGTTCACTTCGCCGGAAGCGATCTGGCCGTTGACGGTGCAGGGTACGGGAATGGTCTGTTCGACCTCTTCCGGCGGTCTCTTGCGCAGCGAGGCCGCTTCTTTGCCGAGCACCTGCAAATCGCTGATGCGCATCGGCTCGCGGGCGACTTCGGGCACCTGTCCGACGTGGAAAACCAGCGGGTTGGACACGCCGCGCGGCGTTGCCAGTCTCAGCTCCCGCTGACCGGGCTGGGCGTCGGGAGCCACCGTGACCTCGACAAAAACCAGGGAGGAGATCGAAGCACAAGCCGGCCGGTTGCAGTACTCCCCCATCCTGTGCTCGATCCTTGCGATCAGGTTCAGCGCGGCTTTATCCTGTTTTGTTGCCCCTTGGGCTCCTCGCCCTCCGCGCGAACCCGGTCTCAACTCGGCCAACTGCTCTCTGAGCAACGTGGTCTCCTGGGCGCCCAGTTTCCTGTAGTACTCGACCACCTTGGCGGAAACGCCCGTACCGGTGACGAGCACCTGGTCGACGTCGTCCAGTCCCTGTCCACCCAGCTTGACCTGGAAGGTCGTGCCCTGTTGGCCGCCGGCCGGATACACGTACCCGATATACGCTCTCGTCTGCCCGCGGGCCGAAGATGCCGTCGCCAGCAATCCGGCCAGTCCCAAGACCGCAAGCCATTGAACTCTGCTCATGAGCCGCTCCATTCTCACCAGGATCTTGTTGTCACCATGATCGTTGTCTACATGATCTCCGTCAGGAGCCCTGCCGACTTGACGCTTTCCGACGGGGCGGGCAAGACGTGGGCCTCGAAGCCCAAGGGATGAGGCAGCCTGGCGTTGGAGTCGATGCCGGCCAATTGATAAATGCTGCCCAGCAGATCCACCGGATAGACGGGCCGCTCCTTGACTTCTTCGGCCTTGTCGTCCGACGAGCCGACGATGCGGCCGCCCTTGAATCCGCCGCCGGCGACCAATACGGAGAAGACCTTGCCGTAATGGTTGCGGCCGCCGTTCCACGGCGGTTGCCAGTCCACCTTGGGACCTCGGCCGAACTCGCCGCAACACCAGACGACGGTGCTCTCCAGCAGGCCGTGATCGCTCAAGTCCTGCAGCAGCATCGCCAGGCCCTGGTCGAGTTGGGGCACCTGCCGGCGCATCGTCTGGAAGTGGCCCTTGTGGGTGTCCCAGCCTCCGGGATAGTTGATGGTGACGTAGGGGACTCCCGTCTCGACCAGCCGTCGCGCCACCAGGCACTCCTGCCCGAACGTGTGCCGGCCGTAGCGATCCCTCAATTCCGGTTTTTCCTGCGAGAGATCGAACACCTCTTTGCCCGCGCCCAAGATCAATTCATAGGCCGTTTTGCGGGCGTCCCTGGCGTCGGCCAACTGGGGGCTGGTTGCCATCGCGGCGCCCATCGTGTCCATCTTGTCGAGCAATTCGCGCCGGGCCACTTGCCGCTGGTCGGTGATTCCCCGGGCGACGATGCCTTCCACCTCGAACCGTTCGGCGCTCGGGTCGCCGCCGGTGGCGAAGGGTTTGAACTTCGGTCCCAGAAAGCCCTCTTCGGAGAACCGCCCGGCCGGCTTGGTCAGCACCACGTAGGGCGGAATCATCCCGGTGTACTGGGGACCCTTGAACAGCGCGAACACGGCCCCGACGCTCGGATAGGCCAGCCGCTCGCCGGGCAGGTGTCCGGTCTGCATCAGGTAGGCCGCCGTCTCGTGGCCGTTGTTGCCGTGGGTCATGCTGCGGATGAGGGAGTACTTGTCGGCCTGCTTGGCCAGTTCGGGGAACAGGGCGTCGAGTTGGATTCCGTCCACGTTGGTGGGGATCACCGCCGTGAACTCGCCCATGTAGTCGCGTCCCGCGTCGGGTTTCGGATCCCAGGTGTCGATGTGCGACATGCCGCCCCAGAGGAAGATCTGGATGACCGACTTGGCTTTGGCCGGAGCCTTCTCCGGCTTCGCGGCGGCCGCCGACGCCTCGGAGCCGAGGCCCTTGGCCAACATCAACCCCGCCGCCCCACAGAGACCCCGGCGCATCGCCTCGCGCCGGGAGACTCCCCCTGCTTCGTCCGAAATGTGATTCGCGCTCATGTTCCTGGCTTCCTCTTGTTATGGTCCCAAGGAATCCGCGGACCAATTCCCGCGGATTCCGCAACAATCAGTGCCGATAGAGAAACTCCGTGCCGTTGATCAAAGCCCAGGCGACGTCCACCCAGTCGTAGCGACTTTTCGTCGCGCCGGCGTTGCCGTATTGCTCCGCGCTGTTCACCTCGTCGGCCGTCGGAAAACGCGAGAGAATCGTCAGGTAAAGCTCCTCGACGATTTCAGCCGTCGGACGGCGGGAATCGAAGAGCGCCTTGAGCTTGGGGCCTTGGTCGAGCTTCTGCTGGATATGGCTCGAATTGAGCATGTGCAGCGACTGGGCGGAGACCGGCTTGTTGTTGCGCTCGTTCTCCATCCCGGTGCCCCGCGCCGAACGACCGAACAAGGCCAGAAACGGACTGGTGATGCTGCCGTCGGCCACCGCGATCGCGGGCATGTCCTGGGGAATGTAGGTAAACGGCTCCGGAATGGGGCTGGTATAAAGATCCGACGTGCCGGTGATCTTGTTGATGGCGTCGATCAACACCTCGGCGTCCAATCGACGCAGCGGGTAGACGGCGAAGTTGGCCTCCGCTTCGGGATCTTCGAACCGCGGCATGGAGGACAACTGGTACGTGTTGGAGGTCAGAATCAACCGGTAAAGGTGCTTCAGATCGTAGTCGCTGGCGATCAGCTCCTTCTCCAGGTAGGCCAGCAACTCGGGATTGCTCGGCGGGTTGTCGTCGCGAATATCGTCCGGCTCGTCGATGATCCCGCGCCCCATCAGCCACGCCCAAACGCGGTTCGCGATGCTGCGGGTGAACCAGGGGTTCTCCGGGGTAATCAGCCAATCGGCGAAAACCTCCCGCGGATCCCGGTTCGGGGACAACTCGATCTCGGTTCCATCCGGAAAGACCGCCGTCAGCGGCGCGGCGTCGACCGCCGGCACTTGGGGCGCGTCGCCGGCGGCCTCTCCCGACGTGCTGACGGCGACCTGTCCGGGCGCGCTGTTGCCGGCCACGCCGCAGCAGTGGAGAGGATCCCAGAAAACGCATTCCTCCTTCCACTCGCTGGTCGGCTTGTAACCGATCTGCGAGAAGAAGACCGCCATCCCCGACAGACGGGCCTCCGGCCAAGAGTCGGCCCGCGATCCCATGAACGTCAGCGCCGCGGCGGTGGCGGTGCCTTCGGGAGTCTTGTTCTGGATGGCGCGGTAGAAGTTGACCGGGCCGACCCGGAAATTGCTGCCGCTGGAAGTGAGCATCTCCCGGACGAACCGGTCGTACGGTTTGTTTTCCGCGATGGACGCCCGGACCCAGCGGTGATAGGCCTGCGCCGCATTGGGCCAAAGATTGACGGGGAATTCCGCCTTGATTCGCAGAATGTCGCCCCATTTCATCGACCAGTAGTCCGCGAATTCATCCCGCTCCAGGAGTCTCGCGATCAGGGCGCGGCGTTTGTTCTGCGTGTCCGGATCTTGGATGAAGTCCCGGGCCTCCTCCGCGGTGGGCAGCGTGCCGATCACGTCGAGATAGGCGCGCCGTACGAACACCGCGTCGGAGCACAGGACGGGCCGGATATCCAACGACGACAACTTGGCGAAAACGATCTTATCGAGTTCGTTCGCCGGGGTCGGCGGGGCGGAACTTTCGTATACATTCGGCGCCGTATCGGGCGTCGCGGCGCCGCCTGCCACGGCCAACAGAACGACGGCCAGAACCAATGATGTCTTCCTCATGCCTTCTCGGCTCCGTACAAGGGGTCACCGGGTGAAGGTCGGTCGCCAGAAAACGCCGCGCCTCTGGTCCGAGAATCACCATTCCCGTCAGCCCGAAACCGGTTCGTGCCGACAATGTCAACCATTCTACCAAGACGCGCCCCCCCTGTGCATAGCGCCCGAGCAGGTTTTTTTCGGTTAGGCAGGTTCTCCACGCCCTTCGTTCCTCAGGGCGTGCCACCCTTGCCAACTGAAACTGTAAGCGGTGCGTGGAAAATGGGGACTGGATCCGAGCCGCCAATGGTCGTGCAAGTCGCGGAAAAGCGCTGCCGGCTCGGTGCCTGTCCCCTTTTTCCACGGGGTCCCAGCAGTCACCGCCCGAAAATGGGGACTGGCGGCGTCGTGCGCCCCGTTGACCCGACCGCGATGTACCCCCGCAAGAGGGGATCTCCTTCAACGGAAATTCCCCAAAAATCGGCCGTCCGAGCTATTCGCGCCGGGCCCGATTCGCTATGCTACCCGTCTGAAACCGGATGGAAACCCGATCTCTTGCGTCAGGGGAGGACATCGTCATGGATTGTGGATTTCCCGTCTTGCTGGCCGTCGACCCGTTGGTCTGGATCGTCGGCGGGATCGTTTTCGCCATTTTTGCCATCGTCGTGGCGGTCATCGTCATCATGTACGGCAGCCTCTGGCTTCAGGCGTACGTATCCCGAGCCAATATAAAGATTTGGAGCCTCATCGGGATGAGCTTTCGCCGGGTCAACGCCCGGATGATCGTCCAGGCGAAGATCGCGGCTACCCAAGCTGGTATAGGTCAGGACCACATAGCTGGTGGGGCCACGACGGAACGGCTGGAAGCCCATTACCTGGCCGGCGGCAACGTGCCGAACGTGGTTCGGGCGCTGATTGTCGCCCAGCGGGCCGATATCGACCTGGACTTCGATCGGGCCGCGGCCATCGACCTGGCCGGCCGCGACGTGCTCGAAGCCATCCGCACCAGCGTCGATCCGAAGGTGATCGACTGCCCGGATCCCCAACGTTCCCACAAGACGACTCTCTCGGCCATCGCCAAGAACGGCGTGGAGTTGAAGGTCCGTGCCCGGGTGACCGTCCGAACCAACATCGAGCAGCTCATCGGCGGGGCCACCGAGGAAACGATCATCGCCCGGGTGGGCGAAGGCATCATCACCTCGATCGGTTCGTCGGAATCGCACCTGCACGTGATGGAGCACCCCGACCGGATCTCCGAGGCCGTGCTCCAGCGAGGGCTCGACGCGCAGACGGCGTTCGAGATCGTTTCGATCGACATCGCCGACATCGACGTGGGCCAGAACATCGGTGCCCGGCTGCAAGCCGATCAGGCCGAGGCCGACATGCGAGTCGCCCGGGCCAAGGCCGAGGAACGCCGCGCGTTGGCGGCCGCCCGGGAGCAGGAAATGAAGGCCGCCGTAGCGATGAACCGTGCCAAAGTCGTGCTGGCCGAAGCCGAAGTGCCCCTGGCGATGGCCGCCGCCTTCCGGGAAGGCAACCTGCACGGTTCCACCGGCACCGGCGGGCCGGGCAAGGTATAACCGGCTGCCGAAAATCAAGGTTGTGGGTGGCACGCCCTGAGGAACGAAGGGCGTGTTTTTCTGGCATACCACGCCCTTCGTTCCTCAGGGCGTGCCACTCAGCATAGCCGGATTGTCCCTCACGCTGCCCGTGCTTGGAGGTCTTCTTGGAAGTAGACGACCACCGTGCGAAGTTGCCCCTGGCGTTCGATCAGCAAGGGCAGCCGGTCGGAGGCGGCCCCGAGCAACTCCAGTAGTACACGTTGGTCGGCAAAGTCGTTGCCGTCGACCTGGTAGATCCGATCGCCGGCCTGCAATCCGGCCTCGGCCGCCGGCGAACCGGCCACCACGTACGTGATCACGACCGTGCCCGGCTCGGCGTCGTCGTCCAGGAAAGTGATCCCCAGCCGCATCGGCTTGCCGTCGAGTTGAACCTGCCAATTCGCTCCCAGCCGGTCTCGGAGCTTGGGGGTTTCGCTTGCCAGTTGTTCTCGTAGTTTTTCGGTTTCTCGACGTGCCGCCTCGCGGAAGCGCGGCACTTCGGGACGCTCGGCCAGATCGTACAAGAGGTGGAACGCCAGACGAGCCACTCGATTCATTCCCCGGCTGTCGATCCGTTGGGCATCATCCCGGGGCGAATGGAACTCGTCGTGCAAACCGGTGTGCAGAAACAGCACGGGAATTCGCCGGTCGAAGAAGGTCCAGTGGTCGGCGTCGTCCTCCAGTTCCCAGGAGAAATCGATCGTCAGGCCCGGGTCTTCGTTCTGTCGGCTGACCAGCCGCCGCAGTCCGAAACCGCTGCGTGTGCCGTAGACGGTCAGCCGGTCGTCGCGGAGCCGGCCGACCATATCCAGGTTCAACGCGGCGCGGACGCGATCCAGGGGAACGGTGGGGTGCTCGGCCCAATGCAGGCGGCCCGACTTCCTGTCTGGCATAATCCGTGGTTTGATCATTCGGTTTCTGCCGGCGGGTTGCATATTCCGAATAGGCGGATATCCAGAAGGCCAACGGGGCAAACAAGAAATCTCCATAGATTTTCACAAGGAAAGGGAGGCCATCCGATGTCGCGTTTGGCCAGTATGCGGATCCTGTTGCTGGCGGTGGGCGTCGCGCTTCTGCTACCCGGTCTTGCCCAAGCAAAGCGATTCGAACGTTACCCCGACGACGTCTTCACGAACATGCGGGGAGGGATCAACACCACCGACGCCACCGAGTATCTCGGGCTGTTCGACCTGGCGATCACGGTGGACCTGGACGAGCGAGGGATCTCCCCCGGCGGAACCTTCTTCATGCTCTCCGAAAGCTTTCACGGACGCGGCAGACGCCGTCGTGGGCGGTTTGCGGTGCGAGGTGGTTATGTAAAGACCGCTTCGCAGCGGACAAGCGATACGGAAAGTTGGTAGCTGCGGGACGAGTCGGTCCGGGCACCGGGGGGAAGCTCGGAATCGCTCGCTCCCACAGAGGAAGGACGTTCGGCCCTCGGGCTGCCGAACGTCCTTTGCTTTTGGGGACTATTCCCCGATGACCTTCACCAGCACCCGCTTCGCCCGCCGGCCGTCGAACTCGCCGTAGAAGATCTGCTCCCAGGGGCCGAAGTCGAGCTTCCCTTCCGTAACGGCCACGACTACCTCGCGGCCCATGATCTGGCGTTTGTGATGGGCGTCGGCGTTGTCTTCGCCGGTGCGGTTGTGGTGGTAGCGGGTCGGCGAAGGGTCGAACGGGGCCAGCTCCTCCAGCCACCGCTTGTAGTCCTCGTGCAATCCCGGCTCGTCGTCGTTGATGAACACGCTGGCCGTGATGTGCATGGCGTTGCACAGCAAGAGCCCTTCCCGAATACCGCTTCGCGCCAGCATCTCCTCGACCTGCCGTGTGATGTTCACGAAGCCCATCCGTGCCGGGACGTTGAAGGCCAGGTATTCCGTGTGCGATTTCATGCGGTTCTCCCCTCGCTTGTCTGTCACCACAAAACGGGAAAAATGTCGTGCGTTGAGTTCACAGCCTACCACAAGTGGCCCTGCGCCCAAAGGCGGCTGGAGCAGGGGG
>DATLAN010000163.1:0-3575 GCA_035527455.1 Thermoguttaceae bacterium | reverse complement strand
GGCTACCAGTGGGTCACGCCCTGGGAGCACCGTGATAGCTTGCGGCCGAAGAGTTTCGTCAGGCTGTTGAATCCGGATTCTCCGATCATCACGATCGCCAATGATGCCGCCGACTACAACAACGACTTCGCAGCCTTCAAGGCAGCGCTCAAAGCGCAGCCAATCACCCGGGCGGACGGCGTCCTGAAATTCGCGACGATCACCCACGAAGGTCCGTTCGCGCCTGGCAAGGTCAATGGGAAGAGCGTTGAACTCAGGCCTTCGCGAGTGAATGACTCGCCGTTCATCCGATCCGATTGGGACAGCGGGATCATCTACGTTCGCAAAGGCAAAGAGACACTGAAGCTCGACTTCCGTGATCCAAGCAACCCGGTCAGGACCGTCGCCCCCCCGGTCACTTCCGAGTTCCCGCCCGGTGTCGGCACGGCAACGCCCATCGTTTTCTAACGGGTTAGAGGGTCGGGAGTCTTCAGCGTCCTGGTTAGCGTCCTGGTTCCCAAGCTCTGCTTGGGAACCCGTTTCCGCGAAGCTCCGCTTCGCAAGAATCGCGAAAGGCATAACGCGGCAGATCCCGTGGCGGACCCGTCCCGGTCGGTTTCCTCGTCGATGGTCGCCATTAGGGGCGTTTACGCCCCTTGCCGCGCAGCGGAATCAGGCCCGAGCTTGAGCACGGGTGCATGTTCTCGCGGCACCTCCCCTCCCGGCCGTCCGCCGCCGCGTCGCGGCGGCGGACGGCCGGGAGCGGAGGCGTGTCCGCGTCCGCCACACGCACCCGGCATCAATGCCGGGCCTAAGACCGCCTCCGGCGGAAAGCCCGATGAATCGGGCTGCGCCACCCGGCCCTGCGGCGGTGCGAGGGGGAGGGGTTACGGGCGGGGGACGAGCGGTGAGACTGGCGATTGGGGAAATCCGTAATCCCTCGCCCATTTCACCCATGTTTCCGCCGGGCCGGGGTCCCTTCTTGGGCTTTTTTGCTGCGCTAGCCCCATCGTCGCCGCCCGGCCCGGTGGTTCTTTTCTGGGGAGTTGTATTCGCTGCATGTGGCCGTTATCATGGCAGCGCATGGGTCGGTTTGGCTCATCCTGGAGGCGCTTTTGGCAGGAATGGGCCTGTGTGCTATACGGAAAACCGGATAAAGCCAGGTGATAAATGGCCGAGGCTTCCCAACCTCTTGGCACCAAAGGGCTTATTGAACAAGGACTCTGAGAATTAGAACGCGTGCTAGGCCGACAGGCTCGTCGGCCTAACGCCCGGATCGGAGGTACAGGCCGATCCGCCTACTAACAGAGTTATACGCCATGTCCAACTCTCATCTCAAACACCGACCGATGAAGTTCTGGGAAGTGATCTCCGCGTTTCGCGATCACGAAGAGGTGGTCGTACGCGTATTGAGTCCCGCCGAATGGCGGAAACCGTACCTTGGCTGGTATCACCAATGGAAGGAACTTGTGAACGATCAGAATCGCTTGATCCTTGACGCATGGGTGCCTATCCAACTCACGAGAGAAATTGTCAAGCAGATTCCAACGTACTACTCGTTTGACGAAAAGTCGCGAAACCTCCGCGCTGATCGAGTGGGCATGTCTGGCTCACAAACCGTAAGAAGGCTGACGGCTCTCCAGGTTCACGATCAGTTCGGCGGCGCCCTTATCGAAGAGGTTGAAGAGTATGGTTCGGCCATCGTACCTGAGGGCGTATAACAAGGCGTTCCACGCGAGCGGGCGGGAACGCCGGTTCCGAGAATCGAGATCTCACGCGCCCGCCGCGTGAACTTGAACGTTACCCTATCGAAAGACCATCTGTGATCATGGAGTGTGGCCATGGGGGGGCAGCAGGTGATAGGTCTAACAGGAAACGTCTCCACGCAGAGCCAGGCATTTGCGGCGACTGCGCTACCTTGATGTGAAGAAAGGAAATCGCACAATGGGTTTCTTCGGTCGCCTTTCAAGAAGGCGTAAGTCGGTGGCTGAAGTTGTCTTCGACGATGCCCGTGTATCTACCACATATCCCGACTGGGTTGCCTTCACTGCTATGCGCGAAGCGTGCATGATTGACTTTGTTCTGCTGGCGCACGAGCCTGCCCGGGACCGGCAGTATGCCACAGTGCTGTACCGTGCGGCAATGACCGGCTATACGGCCAAGCAACTACTGACTGCACTGCAAACGGCGATCCAGCGGTGCGAGCAGCAGTTCGGCAAGATCCAAGGGCATGCTGGTCGACTCCCGCAGGCCGGTGAGATTGCCGTTACCGGCGAACCCCCGGACCCGATGTACGTCAATTGCGCGAGGGTGACTCCAACGCCAGAGGGGGTGGTCATGGACTTCGCCTTCAATTTCGCGTCCGCTTTCGTTTCAGGGAAGGTGCGGATTCTGCACCGCGTGGTAGTTGGTTTTTACCTGGCGGAGACGCTTGTGCAACGAATGTTATCGGAAATCCGCGATCACGAGTTCCGATTTGGAGAGATCGAGATAGATGTGTAACGACGTAGGAAGGGATGGGGCAAGTAGCTCTGACCTATGCCCATCGTCTCTCCTCACGACCCGGAAAGGTAAATGCATCATGGGCTTCTTCAACTGGCTCTCTGAAAGGATGTGCTTAGTGCCCCCGCCCGTCTTCGACGATTCCAGCGTATCTCCCGTGTACGCTGACTTCGTCCATCTCGGCCTCACATCCGACTCGCTTGTTATCAACTTCGGCCTCCTGCCGCACACGTTCCCCTGGGGCCGGCATCCGGCGATAGTGTTGCGCCGGGTAGCCATGGATTTTCGTACGGCCAGGAAACTGCTGGCCGCACTGAAAATGACGATCCAGGAACATGAACGTATTCTTGGCAGTATCGGCAGTCCGGCTGGCTGCGCAGCGGAGACGCAAGAATTCACCAGCAGCGCCGAGCCGATTCATCCAACCCGTGTAAATCTCGCGAGAGTAACCGGAACGCCTGACGAGGTAGTCTTCGACTTCGTTTGTGATTGGAAACCGTTCGGCAATGTGAAGGTAGTACACGTGTCGGACCGCGTCGTTACGAGTTTTCGCACGACCAAAGGACTCTTTGAACGAATCGCATCAACCATCTAGCGCGACGCCCTCGGCTTTCCTCAGACTCGAGGCGGCCACTGGTGGCGAGGCCCGTCCGCGTGTGCCAGATGCTGGTGAGAAGTGGTTCGTTGTCGGGGTCAGGCCGTGAACAATGAATAGCGGCTGTGTAATTCCTGGCTTGCGGTAGAATGCGGCCATGGCCGGACCGCTTCGTATCGCTCGCAGCGAAGATGCGCGCCGGGCGAGCGGGGCGCCGGCGCTTCGGTTACCACGCCGCAGCGGAGGCGGTCGCCTTGGGTCATGGCGGCGGCAGGGCCGTCAGCCAGGCGATCCGCTGCATCGAGACGGCCCCGGCGGAGTTGTGTTGGGAGCTGGATGATGCCTCTGGATTCCGGGGGGATTCCGGGGACACGAACCGATATTGACATACTGGGAAAGATTTCGTAGAGCCCCGGCATCGCTCGAGTAGGGAGTCCCGGGGACGTGATACATAACTATTGAACAATGTAGAGGCCAGCGTGGCCAAGCAGGCCTTCGG
>DATLAN010000162.1:0-2044 GCA_035527455.1 Thermoguttaceae bacterium | reverse complement strand
CGCGGTGCATTGATGGACTGCCCGCTGGCCGGCAGCGGCGGGGACTTTGAATGACGCTCGGTCCCCGCCGGCCACCGACCAACCACGCGGACGTTACTGACATTGTGCCCGATAAGGCGGGGGAGGTCAAGCAGTTTGCGGTGAAGACGGGGGCTTGACAGGACTCGGGAAATGGGTAAACTGATCGGCGGTTAGAAATCAGAGGGACTACTTGATGCCTCAATTCAAGGACACAAGCCCGGTTGCTTGTCCTCGTGATTCGAGCGACGATCCGCATCGGCGGGAAGCAAGGTCCGAGGGGCGGTCTCTGATCCGCCAACCAGCGAGCAGCCGGGCTTGTGTCGTTTCTTGTGCACCCCGGTCGATCGAAAGACCCTCCGCGTTGCTCCTTGCGCGGAGGGTCTCTTCGTATCGGCCGGTTGCGCCGGGAGGTTTCCCCCCATGGCGATGCTCATAGACTTCACCTTCACCGACACGGTGTCCCAGCCCCAGCCCACGTGGACGGTCAGCCGGTTCTTTGAGGAGTTTGTCTGGCCCGTGCTACTTGAGCCCGCCAGGCGATCCGAGAACACGCGGAAAGAATACCGGATAGCCCTCAAGCATTGGCGATCGGCGACCGGCGACCCGCCGCTCAACAGCATCAACGCCGTAACGACCGCGCAGTTCCTTCGCTACCTGACCGCACGCCGGCAGCGCAACGACCGGCCGTTGTCAGTCGAGACGATCAGGAAGGCCGCCCGCCAAATCCAGTTCTTGCTGGACCGCAGCGGCCCCTCCAGCCCGGGCAATCGCGAAGGGCAAGACGTGGTTGCCAAAGTCGCCTGGATCAAGCCCCCAAAGGCCCACCGGGCCGGCCCGCGACATGCCTTCACCCTCGAGGAGATTTCCGCGCTGTTGGTCGCCGCCCGATGCACGCGACCCACAAGGGTCATTCCCGAAGAGATCCCCACGCCCGTCTGGTGGCGGGCCTTGATCTTGCTCGGGTACAACACGGGCATGCGTCCCGCCTCCCTGTTGGCCGCGCGTCACGAGCACATCGACGGCCGTTGGTTGGCCATCCCGCCCGAAGAGATCAAATGCCACAACGGCCAGCGGCTCTGGTTGAATGACGCCGCCCTGGAAGCCATCGCGTCGACCGGCTGTACGAAGGGGCTGATCTTGCCTTGGCTCGCGATTGGCCCCACCACGTTGCCGAACCAATGGCGATGGATCCAGGACGCCGCGGGGCTGCCCAAAAACTCCGACTCCGGGATGTACGGACTGCGGCGAGCCTTCGCCACGCAATGCGCGGGGATCGATCCGCTGGCCGCCCAAATCATGCTCAACCACCGAGGCCTGGGGTTCGCCATGATGCTGAATCACTACGTCAACCCGGAGGTGCTGCTCTCGAAGGCACTCTCGAAGCTACCGCAGCCGGCCGAAGCCGACCGCCAATGATAAACACCGGAATCCCAAAACGCGGCCCCTTGCCTCGTTGCCGGTCGGGTCAGCAACCCGGCCGGCGGCGGGGCTACGAGTATATCGCGAAATCACCGGAACTCATGGGCGCATACGAGACGATGCTGGGCGAAATGGGAGTCGCGGCGGAAAAAGACAAGTTGAGTGAGCAGCTTGAAGTTTACAAACATGACCCGAACCTAAAGCGGGCGCTGAAGGCAACGCAGGCCGCGCACCGCGAAGAGCTGAGCGTGGACCCGATTGCTCGGGAAAAACTCTTGTACGATCAGGTCATGGATGAATGGAAGGTCCAGCAGCGCAAGGAGCGAGGCACCGGCCGATGGAGCGAAGCGGATATGTCGCTCCGCAGCGGGGTCAGCGGGTTCAAAGCCTGGCTCTTTGGCTACCGGTCTCAACTGGAAACTCTCCGGCGCGGGGACGCCATCCTGGACCCGGAGACGAGGGTGGACGTCGACGCGATGCTGGGGCCGGAATACGACATCCGTATTCCGGGTCAGAAGGCCCTGGGCCTGGCGATGCCAACCGTCGCGGCCCCCGCGGCCCCCGCCCCGGAGAGCATCCACGACTTCGCCGCCTTGGCCGAGAA
>DATLAN010000161.1:0-25654 GCA_035527455.1 Thermoguttaceae bacterium | reverse complement strand
TGCCCGCCGGCGGACAAGGCTTCGCCGACCGCATCGAGGTGCTCGTCGGGCTGGACGCGACCGTATCGACCGTCAAGGGGCTGTACGTCTTGGACCAGAAGGAGACGCCCGGTTTGGGCGACTTCATCCGCGGCGAGGATTTCCGCAACCAGTTCGTCGACAAGTCGGCCGCCGAAAACGTCGTGGTGGTGAAGACCGATCCGGCGCCCGCGAGCAACCAGATCACTGCCTTAAGCGGCGCCACGATCTCCTCGGAAAGCGTGGCCCAGATCGTCAACGACGCGATCAAGAACTACCAGGAAGCGATTCGCCAACAGAGTTTGACCCCAACCGAGTAGGGTGGGCACCGCCCACCTTTCGGAAAAGGGCTTTCGCAAAGGGCTTCAATAAGAAGTGTTCGTAAAACGCAAGTGAGACCATAAGCGCGGTGGGCGGTGCCCACCCTACGGGATCACCGAGAGACCATAAACCATGGCATCCGAAGGCCCCACGGCACTCGAACGATTCATCAACGGCATCCTGCCGGAGAACCCCGTCTACCGGCAGTTGCTGGGCATGTGTCCCACGCTGGCGGTTACCGGCGGGATGAAGCCGGCGATGACCATGGCCGGCGCGACCGCCTTCGTGCTGATCTCGGCCAATATCATCATCAGCCTGATCCGCGGGCTGCTCAAGCCGCACCTGCGGATCCTGATCTTCACGCTGACCATCGCCACGTTCGTGACCATCGCCGACCGGGTGCTGGCCGCGTACCTTTACCAGATGAGCAAGGAGCTGGGCCCCTACGTGCCGCTGATCATCGTCAACTGCGTGATCATCTCCCGCTGCGAGATCTGCTCGTCGAAGCAGGGGCCGGGCGTGGCCATTGCCGACGGCGTAGGCATGTCGCTGGGCTTCGCGCTGGCGCTGGCCAGCATCGCCACGGTCCGCGAAATCCTCGGCTCCGGCACCTGGTTCGGCATCGCGTTGATGCCCTCGGCCTGGGCCAACTGGGGAATCATGGTCCTGCCGCCCGGCGCGTTCCTGACGCTCGGGCTGTTGCTCGGATCGGTCGAGTGGATCGGGCAACGAAGGAAGGCAAGAGCACAGGAAACGCGAGACGTATAAAGGGAGATTGCAAATTGTTAATTGCAAATTGCAAATTGCAAATTGATTGTCCGACGCGGTCTCCAATTTTCAATTTGCAATTTGCAATTATCAATTTGCAATTCTTCCTCGTTTCCGCCCAAAGCATGGGAACGAGGCACGAACCGCCAGTAGCGTAAAGTTCCCAGGAGCACCACCCCGTGGAAACGCTGATCATCCTCATCCAGATCGCCATCGGCGCGGCGTTGATCAACAACTTCGTGCTGCACTATTTCGTCGGAATCTGCCCCTTCCTGGGCGTTTCCCGGCGGGTGGATACGGCCTTCGGCATGGGCTGCGCCGTGACGTTCGTGATCTCGATCGCCGCCCTGTTGAGCTGGACCTTCACCTACTTCATCCTCCGGCCCGGGGCACCGCTGCCCGATTGGATCTGGAAGAGCGTCGGCGGCGATCCTAAGACCACGGTCGATCTGTCCGTGCTGAGCTATATCATGTACATCTTCGTGATCGCCTCGTCGGTGCAGTTCGTCGAGATGTACGTGCGGAAATTCTTCCCGCCGCTGTACAAGTCGTTCGGCGTGTTCCTGCCGCTGATCACCACCAACTGCGCGATCCTGTTCGCCTGCCTGGAGATCCTCAAAAACCTGCAGGACCCGAACAAACTCTGGGGATTGCACCAGTCGCTGACGATGGCCGTCGGCGGCGGGGTCGGCTTTACGATCGCCATCTCGCTGATGGCCGGCATCCGCGAGGAACTCGATCTGTGCGACGTGCCCAGGCCGCTGCGGGGGCCCGGCATCAGCCTGATCGTCGCCGGGATCATGGCCATGGCCTTCATGGGCTTCACCGGCGTCGACAACAACATCCAAAGCATACTCCGCCAGTTGATCGAATAGGAACCGTCCGCCCATGGATCTTACCACCGTCACGATGATCACCGCCGCCGTGGTCCTGGCCGTGTTGGCCGTGGCCATGGGCTACGTGCTCGGCTGGGCCAATCGGGCCTTCCACGTCGAGGTCGACCCGAAGGTCGAAGCGATCATCGAGGCCCTGCCCGGGGCCAATTGCGGCGGCTGCGGGTTCGTCGGGTGCGGCGAGTACGCCGAAGCGGTCGCCCGCGGCGAGACCGACGTCAGCCTCTGCGCCCCCGGCGGAACGAGCTGCGCCAAGAAGCTGGCCGAGATCATGGGCGTCGAGGTTTCCGAGAGTTTTCCCTATCGGGCCGTGGTCCACTGTGCGGCCCGCGCTCCGCAGCGCCTGCAACGTGTGCCCTACTACGGCGAGCCAACCTGCACCGCGGCCAACCTGGTCGGCGGCGTGCAGGGCTGCACCTTCGGCTGCCTGGGACTGGGCGATTGCCGGCGGGCGTGCAAGTACGACGCCCTGCACATCGTCGACGGGCTGTCCACGGTCGATTACGACAAGTGCATCGGCTGCAAGGCCTGCGCGAAGGCCTGCCCGCGAAACATCATCTCCATGGTCCCCTTCAAGGCCGAGCGGATGCTGGTGGTGGCCTGCTCGAACCAGGACAAGGGCGTCGACGTGAAGGAGGTCTGCGAGATCGGCTGCATCGGCTGCACGGCCTGCTCGAAGAAGGCCGCGTTGATGAGCATGAAGGGCAACCTTCCGGTGATCGACTACGACCGCTACGACGAGACGGCCGACTTCACCGCCGCCCGGGAGAAGTGTCCCCGTGCGAGCATGCTCTACGTCGGCAAGCCCAGCCCGAAGGACCTCGCGGCCGTCGCCGCCGAAGAGTTGCCCGACCGGATCGAAGCCGACTTCAAGACCACGGTCGACGACACGGAGTGGCGCGGGTAAGCGCGAGCGAGCCCCACTCGGCCCACCCTTTTCTAACGTAGTCAAGAGCCGTTGTGGAGGAAAACGCCTCTTCCCATCCAGACACCGAAAACGGTGCTTGCCCCGGCTTGGGCACAGACGAAACCACTCTGCGAAGGGGTTTTCGTCCGCGTTTCTTGGGACACCCTCCAAATCGTTGACAAGTAGTGTTTTCGGTGCAACAATAGCGCTGGTGTGCCCTCTCGTGGGGTGCCGTGGTTTCTGTTTCTCTCACGCCGAACCTGACCACCTGAAGTAACCGAGGCGGTGTGTCCCGGACGAAATCGACAGGGCCTTCTTGGGGCTGCCTCTGAAGGTTGGTCGGGCTTTTCTTTGCGCTTCAAGCGGCCCGTCCTGTCCTCAGTCCGCCGCCCCCGGCAGTCATTCGCTCTCGACTCGCGCCCGTATGCAGACCCGGCAAAGGCCACATTCACTGATTCACACCATGAGGAAAACCATGTTTGAGAAGTCCTTGTTTCGATCAGTGGCCGCCCTGGCGGCGGTGGCGCTGTTGGTATCCACGGCGCACGCCGTGACGATTAAGACGGTGCCCGTGGGCAACCCCGGCAACCTCGACGACACGCACGGCGATGGGTACGGCAGCGTGGCCTACCCGTACCGCATCGGCAAGTACGAGGTGACCGCCGGGCAGTACACCGAGTTCCTCAACGCCGTGGCGGCTGACGACACCTACGGACTGTACAACGGCAACATGTGGTCGAGCGACTTCGGGTGCAAGATCGTGCAGAGCGGCTCCCCGGGAGACTACAGCTATGACGTTGCCGCCGATCGCCGGAACCGTCCGGTGAACTATGTCTCCTGGGGCGACGCGGCCCGATTCGCCAACTGGTTGCACAACGGACAGCTGACCGGGGCGCAGGACGACGACACCACGGAAGATGGCGCGTATTTACTCAACGGCGCAACGAGCCGGTCGGCCCTGATGGCCGTCACGCGCCGGAGCGACGCCGCGTGGTTCCTCCCGACGGAAAACGAGTGGTACAAGGCGGCCTACTACGACGGCGCCCGTTCGGTTTACTACGATTACCCGATGGGGACGGACGACGAGCCCGACAACGGAAACCCCGGCGGCGATACGGGCAATACGGCCACCTACTTCGATGGCGATTACACGGTCAGTAGTCTGGACTATACCACGCCGGTCGGCCAATTCGGCCTGTCGAACAGCCCCTACGGGACATTCGACCAGGGCGGCAACCTGTGGGAATGGAACGAATCGGTCATTATCGCCGGTTCGACGCGTGGTTTGCGTGGTGGCTGTCGGTACGACTACTCGGACAAACTGAGTGCCTCCTACCGCAGCGGCGGCAACGGCCCGACGAGCGAACTCAGCAGCATAGGCTTCCGCGTGGCTAGCGTTCCCGAGCCCGATAGCATCACCTTGTTGGTTTGCGGACTGGTGGCGGGTTGGATCTGGTGCAGGCGCAGGAGGTAGCACCCTTTATCCTTCCGCGCCGGCGGCTGCACTGCCTCAAATGCGAGTAGGGTGGGCATTGCCCACCAATCCCAAGCCATCTTCTCGATTTGGATTGGTGGGCGGTGCCCACCACTACGCTCTCGATCAACCCCGCCGGGCTTGCCCCGGTGGATGGGGTTATCCGCGGCAAACTAGAAAGGCTGCGGGAGATGGAGCGGCCTCAGCGGTCTTGCGGCGGTCCGGCATTTCGAGTACAAGGTCGCCCCCACTTCGATCCTCTCTTCTCTGCCGGACCGGTCGCGCGTTGGTCACCTCGAAGCGTGATCCGGTCACGGCTTTTTCGGCGGCCCGGGATCCTCGCGGTCAACCTCGGGCCGAGACTCGGGAGCACGTCGCGTGAGTACGGAACCGGAAAAAGCGGCCGGTCATGGCCCGGGCCCCGTTTCGCGGCGCGTGGGGCGGACTCTCCATCCCTTCCGCGGGCACGGGCAAAGCGGGGAAACGATCGTCGGGCACGGTCCCCACGTGCGGCTGACGGGTGACTTGACGGCTCGGCCGACGATCGCTTCCGTCGGGCGAGAACGGGTCGAAAAACGCGCCCTCGTCGTCCCGCTGATCCTCGTTTCTCTGGCGTTCGCTCTGCTGGCTTCGCACGCCTGCTGTTACCTGCCGTTTATCGCCGACGACGCCCTGATCTCGCTGCGTTACTCCCAACGGCTGCTCGAAGGTCACGGGCTGACCTGGACCGACGGCCGGCCCGTCGAAGGATACTCGAATCTGCTCTGGGTCCTCTCGGCCGCCGGCGTCGGGCGATTGGGCGTCGATCTGATCGTCGGCGTGCGAATCCTGGGGTTCGCCAGCGCCGGGCTGCTCTTCGGGGCGGTGGGGTGCGCCTATCGCGCGACGACCGTACGCCGCTCGCTGCCGCTGATCGTGGCCCTGTTGACGTTGGCCACGGCCAGCCCGATCGCGATCTGGACGATCGGCGGCCTGGAGGCGATTCTCGTGGCGGCCCTGCTGTCTTGGGCGATGGTGTTGTGTTATCCGGTCTTTGCCCGCGACGACGCCCCGCGGCGGTATCCGCTGGCCGCGTCGGTGTTCCTGGGGCTGCTGTGCATCACCCGGCCCGACGGGGCGATCTACACGGCCGCCGTGGTCCTCGCCCTGCTGCCGGTCAAGGGAATCGGCCGGCGGACGTTTCGCACCGCGCTGCTTCTGGGGCTGCTGCCGGCGGCCTTCTATCTCGGCCAGCTCGTCTTCCGGCTGGCGTATTACGGCGAGTGGATTCCGAACACGGCCCGGGTGAAGCTCAGTCTCTCCTGGGAACATCTCTCGCACGGCGGGGAGTACGTGCTGCGAGGGTTCTTCGCGATGGGGCCGGTGTTCCTCTCGGCCGTCCTGCTGGGCGTGTTGTTGCTGGTGCAGCGGCGCGACCGGCCGGCCCGGGCAAGGATGGCGCTGCTGGCCGTGGCGCTGGTCGCCTGGTCGGTCTACGTGACGGCGATCAGCGGCGACACGTTTCCCGGCTGGCGGCATCTCGTGCCGCTGGTGGCATTGATGGCCTTGATCCTCGCCGAGGGAACGCGGTGGCTGGTGCAGCACGGCGGCGTGCGCGTCGGCACACGGACCGTGGTATGCGTGCTGGCGGTCGTCTTCGGCGCGTCGTGTTACCTGCAGAACACCGACACCCGCAACCGCAAGGCCCTGACGGAGCGCTGGGAATGGGACGGGCAGGTCGTCGGGCTGATGCTCGAGAAGGGCTTCGGACCCGAGCAGCCGCTGCTGGCGGTGACCGCTTGCGGCTGCCTGCCCTACTGGTCGGAACTGCCGTCGCTGGACATGCTCGGGCTGAACGACTATTACCTGCCCCGCCACAAACCGGAAGGCTTCGGCCAAGGCCAGCTTGCCCACGAGTTGGGCGACGGGCAGTACGTGCTGGACTGCCGGCCCGACCTGATCATTTTCACCGGGCCGCACGGGCGGGAGAAGGCCCATTTCCTCAGCGGGCGGCAGATGCAACAGCAGCCCGAGTTCTACCGGCGCTACACGCTGGCCACCTTCGAGGGCCGGGAGCCGTATCCGGTCCGATCGTTGATCTGGCTCCGGCGGGAAAGCGAGAAGATCGGCATCCGCAGATCCGACGACCGGATCGTCGTGCCCGGCTACTTGCTCAACGCCCATCCGGCTACGGTCGCCTATCTCGACGCGTCGGGCGAGTTCGTGGTCTCGGTCACGCCGGATACGCCCGCGGGCATCGCCAACCTGTCGCTTCCGCCGGGCCGATGGAAGATCGACGCGGACGCCACGGCCGAGGTTCGCGTGGTGGTCCGCCCGGCCGGCGAAGACGTCGTGCTCCAGGCCGGGCCCACCGGCATTTCGTTTTGCCCGTCCGCCGAGGACGATCGGTCCGTGGACGTCACCTTGGAAGCAGCGTCCCAGCAACCGGTCGAAGTGCGGCGCTTGGTGCTGGAGCGTCTGTAGGCCGGAACAAGCGCAGCGCAGTTCCGGCACGCGGCGTGCAGCCGCCGGCGCGCCGCCCGAAAATTGGGGACAGGCGCCGTCGGCCGGCCTGAAATGGCACCGAAACTGGTCCATTGTTTTTCGCTTTCGAGCGTCGCGCGACAACAATGGGCAATAGCGGAATCCGCGTGGATCGGCGCAAGCCGTTTCCCAACAACACGTTACGGCATTTCTGCCCACTTTTTCTCGATTTCGGTTTTTCCGGAACAACAATCCCCCGAGCCGCCCGTCACGAATCAACGCCCCATTTCGCGCCACCCGCCCCCGCTTCCCCTCCCCGCGCGTGGTCTCTAAAGCCCCCGGCAGGGTTAATTTCGCTTCGAACTTGTCACTACGGCAGCGACTCGCGGCGAGTTTGAGGTCATCCGAGCGGTCACTGCGCCGGAAGTGGTCAATCGGGTGGGCGCGGCATGGGTGAATCAGCCCAACTAGCCACCTTGACATTGTGGTCGTGTTGCCCCATCTTGACAGTGTGGGAAACGGGAAAATCAACAAGGGGACTTGGCTGTGACCGAAATCGTGTTCTTAGTGGAAGAAGATCCTGAAGGCGGATACACGGCCCGCGCACTGGGTGAATCGATTTTCACGCAGGCGGACGACATGGAGACGCTTCGCGAGAAGGTGTTGGACGCGGTCCGCTGCCACTTTCCCGCTGCGCATCTCCGGCCGAAAATGGCCCGCTTGCACATGGTTCGCGATGAGGTCATTGCGCTGTGAGACTTCCCCGCGACACCTCCGGACGCGATCTGGCCGGCGCACTGGCCAGATTGGGTTACGCCGTTAGCCATCAGACGGGCAGCCACATCCGGCTGAGCACGCAACGCGGCGGCGAACACCACGTGACGATTCCGGCTCACGAGGCCCTCAAGATCGGCACGCTCAGCGCGATTCTTCGCGACGTTGGCGATCATCATCATCTCAGCCGCGAAGACTTATTGAAGGAGTTGTTTTCATGACGGCAACTTCCTTCGCCGACGGACGGTTCTCTGCGTTGCCAGAACTCGCTGTCAGGCACAGCCCGACCTGCACGGCTTATCGATCCGCTTTGACGGACGGAGTTGTCGACGTTTGTCCGAAGAGCATGGAAAAGCGTCTACTAGCAGAGTTTCGTTGAACAAGGCATGCACGAACAACTGCTCCGTATTCAGGCTGAACAGCGCGAGGCCGCTGACGCCCGCACTGCCGAATACATTGCGACAGAGAACGTCTCGCTCGCGTGCCGGGAAGGTTGTGACTATTGCTGCTATTTGCGTGTTGAGGCCTATCGCCTCGAAGCATCTGCCATCGTTGATTACATTCGTAGAACGTTCACTGAAAAACAAACTGCTGACTTGCGTGCCCGGCTCGAGAAACACGTGGACATTGTTGATGACATGACCGTGGAACAACACAGAACCAGGAACATTCCGTGTCCATTGCTCGCTGATTCACGATGTTCTGTCTATCCGATGCGACCTCTTGCATGCCGATCATATACATCACTCCACGTTCGATCATGCAAGTATTCATTTAAGAATCCTCGCGACATGAAAGAAAGCCGGCCGAAGAACGCTGGCCTAGAACGCCTATGGGATGAAGAACGCGAAATTCAACGTCTCGGATTCGGCGCAACTGGTCAACATCCTTACGAGTTAGGTTCAATTCTCCTTTCTGAAGTGAATCGGGAGTTTCCTTAATCGACAACGGCGGGTGCCCAGACTTGCAGGCGTTCCCGGTGGGCGTGGCACGGCTTGCCGGGAAAGACGTTGATGCTCGCACGACGACGCCACTGCTTGCGGGTTATCGAGTCGCTGACGGTTTCCGGCAAGCAGTGGGTCCGCGCCGCCCTTCCATGCCAAATGCCGGAACTGCGTTGCACTTGTTCCGGCCTACTCTATACTGGTTGTGTACAGACGCCGCGCCGATTCACCCCTGATGATAGAGGAGGTCTGCCGCATGAGAACGGGCACTTGGCTTTCGGTCGTGATCCTGTCGATCTTCTTCTTCGGAGCAGACACCTTCTCCCAAGCCGCCGCACCGATGGTCGAACCCAAAGCTCCTTTGCAGGCCCGTCCCTTCAACCTCCGGCAGGTCCGGCTGCTGGAAGGGCCGTTTCGCGACGCCATGGAGCGGGACCGGCAATACCTGCACGAGCTGGAGAGCGATCGGCTGCTGCACTTCTTCCGCAAGACGGCCGGTCTGGACGCGCCGGGCGAGCCGTACGGCGGGTGGGAGGTGCTCGAGCTGCGCGGCCACACCATGGGCCACTATCTCTCGGCCTGCGCGTTGATGGTCGCCGCCACCGGTGACGAGAAGCTCAAGGCCAAGGCCGATCGGATCGTCGCCGAGTTGGCCAGGTGCCAGAAGGCCTTCGGCACGAGCGGTTACCTCAGCGCGTATCCCGAAGAGTTCTTCGACCGGCTCGAAGCCCGCCAGTCGGTCTGGGCGCCCTACTACACGCTGCACAAGATCTACGCCGGGCTGATCGATATGTACGTCCATTGCGACAACCGGCAGGCCCTGGAGATCGCCCGGGGAATGGCGGCGTGGCTGAGGCAGCGCAACGCCCGATTCGACCGGGAGCAGATGCAGCGCCTGCTCGACTCGACCGAACAGGGCGGCATCAACGACGCGATGGCGAATCTCTACGCGCTGACCGGCGATCCGCAGCACCTGGAGCTTTCGCGGAAGTTCACCCAGCGCGGCTACAACGATCCCCTGGCCCAGCGGCAGGACAAGCTCAAGGGGCTGCACGTCAACTCGTTCGTCCCCAACATCGTCGGCACGGCCCGGCTGTACGAATTGACCGGCGACCGGCGGGATCGCGACGTCGCCCGTTTCTTCTGGCACCAGGTCGCCGAACACCGCTGCTACTCGACCGGCGGCACGAGCAATTACGAGTATTGGCGGACCGACCCGGACGTGCTCTCGACCGAACTCAGCCCCGAGTCGCAGGAGAGCTGCTGCACGTACAACATGCTCAAGCTCACCCGCCACCTCTTCTGCTGGGACCCCCGGGCCGAGTACGCCGACTACTACGAGCGGGCGCTGCTGAACGGCATCCTCGCCACGCAGGACCCGGAAAGCGGAATGATGATGTACTACGTGGCGATGAATCCCGGCCACTTCAAGGTCTTCAACTCGCCGCACGATTCGTTCTGGTGCTGCACCGGCAGCGGCATGGAAAACCACGCCAAGTACGGCGACAGCATCTACTTCCACGACGACCGCACGCTGTACGTCAATCTGTTCATCGCGTCCGAGCTGAACTGGCCGGAAAAGGGCCTCGTCGTCCGGCAGGAGACGAAATTCCCCGAGGAAGACGCCATCCGGCTGACGTTCCGGTGCGAAAAGCCGGTCGAGCTGGATCTCAAGGTGCGCTATCCGTATTGGGCTGCCGACGGCATCGAGGTGCTTCTCGACGACGGAGAGACGCGGCGGTTGCAGGTCGAGGGGAATCCGGCGTCGTATTGCCGAATTTCGCGCACCTGGAGCGACGGCGACCGACTGGCGGTAAGGCTGCCCATGCGGCTGCACCTGCACCGGATGCCGGATGACCCGACGCTCGTTTCGGTGATGTACGGGCCGATGGTCTTGGGCGGGCTGCTGGGGACCGAGGGGATCAGCCGCGAGATGTTCCTTTCGCCCAGCCAACGGGCCCGCCATCGCACGCCGCAGATCGCCGTTCCGTTTTTCGTGGTCGAGGACGACGATCCGGCAACCTGGATCGAACCGGTGGCCGACCACGTGCTCACGTTCCGCACCCGCGGGGTCGGAGTGCCCGAGGACGTGACGCTGGTGCCGTTTCACCGGCTGTTCGCCCAGCGCTACTCGATCTATTGGCGGCTGGTGACCGGGGGCACGCCGGAGTGCGAGGAGGCGATGGCCCGAGAAAAGGACCGTCAGCGGCGCATGGCCCGCACGATCGACAACATGGTGATGGGCGACGGGGCGATCGAGTGGGAGCACAAGTTCGAGGGCGAGCGGACCCGCAAGGGCGATCAGCAGGGCCGGCCGTGGCGCGACGCCCACGACGGCGGATGGTTCCAGTACCGGATGACCGTCTTGCCCGAGGAGCCTGTCGTTCTGGCCTGCACGTACTGGGGCAGCGACGACGGCGGCCGAGAGTTCGACATCCTCGTTGACGGCGAGAAACTCGCCACCGTCGTCCTGGACAGCGACCGCCCGGGCGAGTTCTTCGAGGTCGAATACCCGTTGCCCGAAGAGTTCACCCGCGGCAAGAAGACGGTGCTCGTGAAGTTCCAGGCCCACGACGGCAAGCTGGCCGGCGGCCTGTTCGGCCTGGATGTGCTCAGGGCCAAATGAAGGGGCACGGGGCTGTCCCCTTTTTCCACGGGGTCCGCGGGGCGCCGCCCGAAAATGGGGACAAGCACCGTCGGCCCGCCTGAAATGGCACCGAAACTGGTCCATTGTTTTCCACTTGGGAGCGTCGCGCGACAACAATGGGCAACTGCGGAATCCGCGTGGATCGGCGCAAGCTGTTTTCCCGAAGACGGTTACGCGAACAGGGGCGGATGCCGCGAAGGCTCCCGGCGAGATTGTTTTCCGCCCCACGCCTGCGCGGTTGCGGACGGCCGTCGGTCGTGTTGGTGCGCAAGTCGTTCTCTGCACGAGACTTGCATCGCTCGAAGGCCCATTGACAAACCGGCGTCGATCGGTTCGATTGGGCCTTTGTTTTCTCGACGCAAGACGTTACACCAAAGCACCTTACGGCATTGTTTTCCACTTTTTCGAGATTTCGCTTTTCCGGCGAAAACAATTCGCCGAGCCGCCCAAGATCATTCGTAGTGACGGCATTCATGCGGTCTTCCACGGACACATCCTTCATCACCACGGCCCCCCGACGACTATACTAATATCCAGTACCATACCGCGTCGCTCCTCACGAATCCACGCCGCATTTTGTGCCACCCGCCCACCCCGAAAAAATCGGGATAACACACCGCCAACTGGCGAACTTGGGCTAAGCCACCGGCGGCTACTTGCGGTCGATCGTGACCACTGCGTGGAGGCCGTCTTCGAGGAACGTCAACTCGGCGGTCAGGCCGTCGAAGTCTTGCATCAGACGGCCCATGGGGCTGCCCGGCGCGGGAGCGGGGAGTTGATGCGGGTCGGCCGCCGTGCCGTGGACCGTGCAGGTCATCTGCTTCCCGTCGGGCGAAAGCACGTAGCGGCCCCCGTCGGGACAGAAGAAAGACACCGCGTGAACCTGGTTCGCCTCCCGATGCACCTGGCCGGGTTTCACCAGCCCGTCACTGGCCGCGCTGACCGCCCGGGCGATTGACGAGAGCGGCCCCAGGTTGTTCAGACACGCCTCCCGACTGTTCTCGGCCCAGCCGAGCTGGAACGAAGGCAGGACGTCCTTCCAGTGTTCCGGCCGGACGCGGACCATGGCGTGGGCCGACGGCCCCTCGGCGGTTCGCTCTTGTTCTTTCATCGCCGCCAGGTCCTCCAGGATGAACCGCTTGCTGGCGATGTACAGCCCGTCGCCGATCCGGGCGAAGAAGAGCCGCCACTTGATCGGCCCGAACTGGACCGCGTAACAGCGGATCCGTTCGTCGCTGGTTTCGAGCGGCACGCGGTAGAAGTCGAAATCGAACTCGAACCAGCCGTCCTGCTGCCGTTGTCGGGCGAGCGTGGCCAGGATCGTGTCCGTCTGAGCGATGAACTTGTCGACGATCTCGGCGTCCTTGACCGGAATGGCGATGTAGACCGGCGAGTTCAGCGAGGCGATGAGGAACCCGATCGGGATCATCTCGTCGTCGACCCATCCGCCGCCGCCGCGGAACGAGCCCATCATCTCGCCCAGGAAACCGGTCAGGTTGAACTCGAAGAACGGCGAGGCGTCGTAGACGTGCAGGCCGATCTGGTTGCCGATCCCCTTGCTCAAGAATTCCCTGACCGAAGCCTCCCCGTCGGGCAAGGGGATGCCCTCTCGCCGGGCCTCCCGCAGAAAACCGTCCAGGAAAAAAGAATTCTTCAGCAGCGCGTCCTTGTTCATCCGCAAGACGACGCTGAAGATGTTTCGCTCGGGCACGGGCATCGCGTCGAGCGGTTCCGGCTCGCCGCCCAGCGCCGTGGCCAGGCCCGTGTAGACCGAATTGTCGATCAGCGGCAGGATGATCGTTTCGGCCCGATACTGCTGGGGCGTAAGCTGGACGCGCACGGCGATCGGATCGAAGAACCGCCGCCAATACTGGCTGTATCGCTCGACGAACTGCTTGTACTCGTCGGCTTCGGCCGTGGTCACGCGCTTCAGCGGGATCTCGCAGCAGGGGACCAACTGGTGGGCGTGGCCGTGGTGCGAGCAGACGCCCGTGGTGCCGTCGTCCGAGAGCCGGTAGTCGCCGCCACAGGGGCAATCGAGGCCTTCTTCTCCGAACACGCTCGGGGCACAACCGGCCTCGGCCAGTTGCTCGAGCGACTCGGCCGGTTTGCCGAACTGCGTGCGATAGAGCATTGCCGCGTGGCCGATCATCCGCAGGTGGTTGTAGCAGAGCATCCGGCGGCGTTCGGTCAGTTTCAGTTCCGGGCCGACCAGCCGGCGGATGAACGGGTCGGAGAGGTAGACGAACCCGTCTTCCCGCTCGTCGCCGCGGACCATCAGCGTGCGGATGTACTTGAACTCGGTCGATTCGCCCAGGCGGCCGGCGTCGCCTTTGCCGGCGATCGTCTCGAGCACGCGCTCCAGGGCGACCTTCGAGTTGCTCCGCACGTGCAGGTCGGGCTTGGGATAAGCGGAGAAGACGCTGATTTCTCGATCGGGCGTGGTCACCGAGACGTAGTCGACGCCCTCGATCTGTCCGGTGCTCCGCACGGCGTCGGGTCGGGACTTCGCGGCCGCGTTGAGGAACCCGTCCATGCGGAAGCGGAACACCTCCGGCTGCTTGATCGAGAAGAGCATCGTCACGTCGCTGCCCTCGCGGAAATAGAGGTCGCTGCCGGTGATCGCCGCCTCGTCGACGACCATGTCGTAGAAGGGCCGCGTCAAGGGATCGGTCTGCACGGCCAACTGGTACTTCAGCCGCTGGCTGGTGTGGTGCGTCTTGGCCGACTTGGCGGCCTGGTTCAATAGATGGGCGCCCCAGAGGTCGCCCACGTCGGCGGCCTCCATCAGCTTGCTGAGCGACCGGAAGGCGACGTAATACTGATCCTCCGGCACGCACAACGCCAACGGCGAGGCCTCCGCCTTCCTGCCGGCGATGTGCTGGGCGGCCAGCATCTCGCCCCAGGGATGGCTCTCGACCGTGGGGCCCTCGAGCGCTGCGATGGGAATCGCGTCGCGAGCGGGCTGCGCGTCCCTCTCGACCGTCCCCCGCGCGTCGGGCCGCATCGTATCCAACTGGAGGCTCTCCTGCACGGCCAGGGCCCCGGTGAACAGGTCGAACAGATCGACGCGGCGGTTGGGGTCTCGGCCCCGCCACCGACGGCGGTTGAGCGACTCGATCGCGTTGGCCGCTTCGTCCGCCCGGTTTTCGTTGCGGCCAAGCTGCAGGGCGACGTACTGGAGATAGACGTCTTCGGGATTCAGCCGCAACTGGGCCATGGCCTCGTCGAACGTCCACGCCTGGGGGGTCTTCCGGGGTGTTTCCGGTTTTGTCTCGGCCGCCTTGAACGAGATTGGCTGCCAGCGAAACCCACGACGAAACCGAAGTCGTGTTCCCAGTCTTGTCTCGGCCGCCTTCGCCGAGAGGAGGACCACGCCGAACACGACGGCGGCAATCAGCGTACAGACCAATGGAATCCGGCGATTCATGGCGATAACTCCTTTGGCAGAAAGGTATTGCGTACTGCGGGTCAGGTTCCGAGCGTCGGGAGAATGCCCTTGATGCGCGGGGTGAAATCGGAGAGAGTGGAGTCCCGCGTCGGTCCCCGCCCCAACCTCATGGCTCGGAAACGGCCGCAATATAACGCGCCCCGCCCGGGAAGGGGAACCGGCCGGCTCGGTCCGACGTCCAAAGGGGAAACCGAATATCGAGTATTGGTAACAGCTCAGCCAAATGGTAGCCGGATTCGCAAGAATTCGGGTCCATCCGAAAAGTGCGTACCTATTAGCTCTGCGGCGGAGTGCGTGCTCGCACGCGAAAGAGTCGAGACTGCAGAATGTAGGACGGACTTCCAGTCCGTCGCGACGGACCGGAGGTCCGTCCTACGAAGTCGATGCTACAGCGTCGGTGCGTACACCGCCGGAAAACGCTGCATCTTGTGCTGCATCTTGTGCGGAAGATTCGCAGAATCACGAAGGGAGAGGGTTGCCAGGCATGTTCTATCGATGGTTGATCGTGGCGAGTTTGGTGGTCTTGGCCGTTGCGGTGATCGGCGTGACGGTCGGCAGCACGCCGGCCGAGAAGGAGGCTCCCCCCAAGGCCGCGCCCGCGGCGCCGAGCAAAGAGCCGGCCGCCGCCTACAAGAGCGTGGTGATCAAGGACGTTCCCCACGTTCGCCAGAAGCCCGACTTCTGCGGCGAGGCGTGTGCGGCGATGTATTTGCAGCGGCTGGGATGGAACGTCGATCAGGACTGGGTGTTCGACCAGTCGGGCCTCGATCCGATGGAGGCCAGGGGATGTTATACGAAGGAACTGGCCGCGGCCCTGGCGAACATCGGCTTTCGCACCGGGCCGGTCTGGTACAAGATCTCCGTGGCCAAGCAGGACGAGCATCTCGAAGCGCACTGGAAGGCCCTGCACGAAGACCTCACCGCCGGCGTCGGGTCGATCGTCTGCACGTACTACGACGCGCAGCCGGATCCCAGCGAGCACTTCCGCTTGATCCTCGGCTACGACGGCCGGACCGACGAGGTCATCTATCACGAACCCAGCGAAGCGGCCGGAGCGTATCGCCGCATGAAGAGGACCGAGTTGCTGAAACTCTGGCCGCTGAAATACTCCGCCGAAGAATCCACCGTGATCCGGCTGCGGCTCGAGCCGGGCCAACTCCGCCCCGGCGCGGTGGCCTCGACCTTCACGGCGGCCGACTACGCGCAGCACATCATGCGGCTGAAGAAGAAGGTGCCCGAGGGATTCACGATCGTCATTCAACACCCGTTCCTGGTCATCGGCGACGAATCGGCGGCCACGGTCAGGCAGCGGGCCGTCGGCACGGTCAAGTGGTCGGTCGACCGGCTCAAGCAGGCCTATTTCACCAAGGACCCCGACGAGATCCTCGACGTCTGGCTCTTCAAGGACGACGAAAGCTATCGCAAGCACGCCAAGGAGATCTTCGGCCACGAGCCGAGCACGCCGTACGGTTACTTCTCGGCGGCCGACGGGGCGTTGGTGATGAACATCCGCACCGGCGGCGGCACGCTGGTCCACGAGATCGTCCACCCCTTCGTGGCGGCCAACTTTCCCGAGTGCCCCGCCTGGCTCAACGAAGGACTCGGCTCCCTCTACGAGCAGAGCGGCGAGGACCGTTACGGGCGGATCATCGGACGGACCAACTGGCGGCTGGCCGGGCTGCAAAAGGCGATCCGCGAGAAGCGGGTGCCGGCGTTCGAGGACCTCTGCACGACCACCACGACCGAGTTCTACGAAATGGACCGGGGAACCAACTACGCCCAGGCCCGCTACTTGTGCTACTACCTGCAAGAACACGGCCTTTTGCGGAAGTTCTACAGCACTTTCCACGCCAACCACCGTGAAGACCCCAGCGGCTACAAGACGCTGGTGGCCGTGCTGGGAAGCGAAGACATGGACCAGTTCAAGAAGGACTGGGAAGCCTATGTGCTGAGGCTTCGTTTTCCGTAGGTCAGGGCTCGCCCTGACGAAATGGCTGCGATAGTAACGTTTAGCGGGCGGGCTTGCCCGCCGTTGGGTTGCGGCCAAGAGCCGCGTTAGGGCTCGCCCTGACGAAATGGCTGCGAATTAGGGCTCGCCACGGTATCCCACGGCGTATTCAGCCGCAGAAGCGTCAGGGCAAGCCCTGACCTACGGGCTGCTGCCTCAATCCCCGGAGCGAGGCGGCAGCCCCCCTTTTTTGCCCCGGTACACCTTCCCGCCGAAAAGGGCCGACGCGACGAGCACGATTCCACCGGCGGCAACCACCAGCGTCACGGTCACCCACAAGTGGAATCGGCGACCCACGTCGGCGTGCTGTTCCTTCTCTCGACGCGAGAACGGATCGGGACCGTCGTCACGGAGTTCGTGCCAATAGCGGAGGCTTTCCACGGGCGAGAACTCCTGGCACCTCTCGCGGATGAGTTCGGCAGACGGGGTCCCGGGCCGCGACCGATAGGCGATGACTGCCAAGACGAGCGACGCCAGCACCATCACGATCCCCAGCAGAGCCAGACCTTGCCGGATCCCCCAGGCCGTTGATTTCACGGGGGGTGATTCCGAGTCGAGCTTCTCCAGGGCGGCCATTTCCAGCATGGTGGGGACCTTCAGCGGCGCTCCGCACTCGCATCGGGCCGTCTGCCCGGCCTGCCCCACCTCGATCGGGATCTTGCGCCCACACGAACAGGGGAGCAGATATCGGTTCATCGCGAGTTTTCCTTCTTGGCAGTACCGAAGTGAAGTGTACCCACACGGGCGAATTCGTGCGAGTTGGACAACTGGTCTTCCGTTGGGTGGAGCGGGCTTCAAGAAAGAGCCACGATTTTTCTGACCCTCACGGTGGGCTAAATGCGTTTTGGAAAGGGGTTCAGGGGCCCTGTTATTCTTCCTGGATTATCCAGTTTAACGCTCGCCGATTCGGTACGATTCGCGGACACGGGGATTTCCACGAAATCGACAGCTTGGCTCTAGACTACAGGATTCGACTGATTACAATTGAAGGCCATGGCTTCCCGTATATAGTCTTCGCATCAGAAGGCCCGCGGGGTGAGAAAGCAAAACTGCCACCCGCCCTCCTGCCGGATCGAGGGGATGTTCTCTCCGGCAGCATGATGCTCTTAAGCCATGTCGGTTCTTGATTTCCGTGCGACGTTCTGCGCCGTTTTGACGTGGGGTGAAGCGGTTCGACGTGTAAGGACGTTCAGTGCTATACGACCGCCGTATCGGGGTCTGCGTTGGATGGGGATCTTGTAAGGAGGGCGCATTCTCTCTGTAGCCGTAATCCCTTGACAAATGCCCGATCTCGGCTGCCGGCGGGAAATTCGGTGGTAGAATTTTCGTGGCGATCGGAAGGCATTCATGGGATAATGGTTAGATGGGGAGATGCTCTGCCGGTTGGCGTCAAGGGCACCTGACTGACCCAAGGAGTAGCGAATTGTACGATGCGCTGTTGGACGATCTGGAAGACGCCGGTTCTTCCAGCCCGAATGAATCGATTGAATTGGCCGAGAAATCGGCGGTGCTGATCGACGCGGAAGACGATCTGTCGGACGCGGACGCGGACGAGGAGGAAGAGGAATTGGACGATGCGCCGACCGACGAGGACGATCTCGCTGCCGACGGCCTGGCGTTGATCGACGGGGAGAACGATTCCTGGTCGGACGATCCGGTCCGCATGTATCTGACGCAAATGGGCGAAATCCCGCTGCTGACCCGCCAGGAAGAGATCTCGCTGGCCACGCGGATCGAGGAGACCCGGGCGAGATTCCGCCGCAAAGTCCTGGAATGCGACTACGTGACGCAGACGGCCGTGAAGGTTCTCCGCCGGGTCTACGAGGGGGACCTGCCGTTCGATCGCACGGTGCAGGTTTCCGTAACCGACAAGCTCGAGAAGCACCAGATTCTCGGCCGCCTGCCGCACAACTTGTGCACGTTGGAGACCCTGCTGAAGAGGAACCAACGCGATTATCAGATCGCCACCAGCAAGTCTCGCCCCGCGGCCCAGCGGCGGACGGCCTGGCGGCGGTTGGGAAGGCGACGCCGAAGCGTCGTCCGGCTGATCGAAGAGTTGGGCCTGCGCACCCAGCGCATCGAGCCGATGATCAAGACCCTGCAGGAATTCAGCCGCCGGGTCGACGAACTGAAAGCCCGCATCGACGAACATCGAAAAACCCGCGGCCATCTCCGCCACCGCGAACCGTGGCTGACCGAATACCGCAATATCCTCAGGGCCACTCAAGAGACTCCCGCCAGCCTCCGCAATCGGGTCCGCTACCTCGAGGCGATCTACGCCGAATACCAGGAAGCCAAGCGCGGACTCTCCGAAGGGAACTTGCGGCTGGTCGTCTCCATCGCCAAGAAGTATCGCAATCGCGGACTGAGCTTCCTGGACCTGATCCAGGAAGGCAACGCCGGATTGATGAGGGCGGTCGACAAGTTCGAGTATCGGCGAGGCTTCAAGTTCTGCACCTACGCCACCTGGTGGATCCGCCAGGCCATCACCCGCGCCGTCGCCGATCAGAGCCGTACCATCCGCATCCCGGTCCACATGGTCGAGACGATGTCGCGCGTGCGGAACGTCTCGCGGAAGTTGTTGCAGAAGCTGGGACGCGAGCCGACGATCGAAGAGACGGCCCGGGCGAGCGACACCTGTATCGACGAGACGCGCCGCGTGCTGGCGATGAGCCGCTATCCGATCAGCCTGGATCGGCCGGTGGGCAACAGTGAAGACAGTCACTTCGGCGACCTGTTGCCCGACGGCTGTGTCCGGCCCCCTTCGATCGGCGCCACGCACGGGATGCTGCGTCACCGGATCGCCAAGGTGCTCAAGACGCTCAGCTACCGCGAGCGGGAGATCATCAAGCTCCGCTACGGCCTGGGCGACGGCTACAGCTATACGTTGGAGGAGGTGGGGCACATCTTCAAAGTGACCCGGGAGCGGATCCGCCAGATCGAAGCCAAGGCGGTCCGCAAGCTCCAGCAACCCGCCCGCAGCCAGGAACTCGTCGGGTTCCTCGATTAGCGATGGCAGCCGCTTGCGGCTTCGCAGGAAATTCCCCACGAGGCGTGCGAAGCCGCAAGCGGCTCACTTAATGCTAAGGGGAATCGCCGGCCGCGTCGACCTCTACCTGGATAAACACCACCTGCCCGAGGGGGTGCTTGGCGACCCGGAGATTGGAACTGACGGCCAACTCGTCTCGTGGCGGGGCCAGCGTCGGAACGCCAACGCACGCGTTTTCCGTCTCGACGTTGACCGGAACCACAGGAGACTGATCACCGGGAGGATGCGCCGGGAGGGCACCGCAATCGTGGCTGACCACGCAAGCCGTCAGCAGGCAAAACACCATCACCACGACCCCCACAGCCACCAAACCAGCGCCGATTTGCCTCATCGATGTTCCTCCCCGAGGTTTCCACGGTTCTTGAGAATTCCAGGCGTTGCCGACAACGGTGCTCATTAGATGACTTAAATTACCTATCTTAACCAGTCCTCCAGGCAATTCAAGGGAAATCCTCTGGCTTCGACATGACCATGGATTGACCGACCTCGTTCGCCCCCGGTCCTCGGCCGTTTAAGGAAAATGGGGGCTTTACGCCGGATTTATTTATCCTGAGGATTGGATTCGTTTCTCGGGCCGTTTCAAGCCGATCCACCATGACGGGGGATGATGAGAATCGGCTCTCGGGTCGAGTCCCGGACTACCGGGCCCCACGGCGCATCGAAACCACGGACGGATCCTCATGCCAATGCACGCAGCTCTCTTGACTCTCTTGCTGACGGCCGGCGTTCCGGAAGCGACCTCCCACCCGGCCGGGCAAACCGCCGAAGACGTTGAGGGGTGGTGTAATTACACTACTAGCACCGCGCCCGCCGGGTCCCGATTCCAGTGCGGCGAGCAAAGTCGCTACCGCACGGACTCGCGGCAGGCTTGTTGTTACGGGACCTACCGGCCTTCCCACTACTACCGATCGTACAACTACCGGCTGGTCCACGATTATCCATGGCATCAGTCCCCTTTCGGACCGACAGGCTGCGGATGTGCCCCGATCATCCGGCCAAACCCGGAATTCTTATTGACAAAACCTTTCGGATCCGGAGAATAGTGACCAACGTCAATTGGACTGCCCGTCACGCAGCACCACTGGTGATTGGCAGTATGCGATTAGGACGAAGGCTTGGGGGACGGCGACCGCAGGGAACGACTGTCGGCGGCGGATGATCGCGGCCTGGAGGGCCTCCCCCGTGCTTTCGTCGTGTAGACTCATTTGGGCGATGTCTCCCTGTCTGATCGGTCTGGGCTCGAACCTGGAAAATCGCCGAGCCACTCTCGACCTCGCCGTGCAGTGCCTCGCCAATCACCCGGCGATCCGTCTGAAGGCGACAAGCTGCTGGCACGAGACCCCGCCGATAGGAGGTCCGCCGGGCCAGAGGCCGTTTCTCAATGGGGCCGCGGTCGTCGAAACGGCGCTGTCACCGACCGATCTGCTCCAGGTGCTGCAACAGATCGAAACGGACTTGGGCCGCCGGCGGACCGAACGATGGGGCCCCCGCAGCATCGATCTCGACCTGCTGCTCTACGGCGATCTGGTGCTGACCACGCCATTTCTGGTATTGCCTCACCCGCAGATGGCGTGGCGACGGTTCGTGCTGGGCCCGGCGGCCGAGGTGGCGGCTGAGATGATCCATCCCCCGACCGGCTGGACCGTCGGGCGGCTCTTGGAACATCTCGACACGGCCGCTTCCTACGTGGCGATCACCGGGTCGATCGGGGCCGGAAAGACGCAATTGGCCGAGCAACTCGCCGAGCGGACCTCCGCGCGACTGATTCGCGAACCGATGGACGTGGGACTGTTGGAGGCCTTTTACGGCGATCCGCCTTCTCGCGCGTGGGAAACCGAGTTAGAATTCCTTCAACAGAGGACCCGACTGCTGGCGGCCGATTCGCCCCAGTGGTCCGATCGCACGCGGCTGACGGTCAGCGATTTCTGGTTGGGCCAGTCGTTGGCCTTTGCCCGGGTGTGGCTGCCGCCGCAGCGCCGGGAGGCCTACCGTCGCCACTGGGAGAGATCGCAGCTTGGCGTGATTCGTCCGAAGCTGATCGTCTTGCTGGAGGCCCCGGGCGAGCGGCTGCTTAAGCGGGTCATCCGTCGCGGGCGGCCTTATGAACGGGACCTCACCGAACAGCAGCTTGAACGGATCGGCCGGGCGATCGCCGGCGAAGCGGCCTCCCCCGACCAAGGGCCCGTCCTGAAAATCATGGCCGACGACGCGGATCGTGTCCTCCAGGAGACAGCCGCGGCGGTGGCCGCGATGGAGTGAGATGTTTTCAGTTTTCAGTTGTCAGTTGTCAGTTTTCAGTTTTCAGTTGTCAGTTATCGTTGGTGGAGGTTCCACCACAACAGACGACGCTGGTTTGCCTTCCCCATGTCGTCCTCTGACATGCTCGGCATGAGCCGCCCTGATAGACCTGATTGAGAACCGAACGCCGATCACTGACAACTGACAACTGACAACTGAAAACTGACAACTGACAACTGAAAACTTCCACCATGCCCACAACCACGCGTCCCCAACTCGTCACGACCGTCGCGGAACTTCGCGAGACTCTCGGCGCCGTCCGCCGCCGGGGGAAGCGTATCGGACTGGTCCCCACCATGGGCGCGCTGCACGAGGGACATCTGAGCCTGGTGCGTGCTTCGACGGCGGAGTGCGACTACACGGTCGTGTCGATCTACGTCAATCCAAGCCAGTTCGGCCCGCACGAAGATCTCGATGAATACCCCCGCACGCTCCGGGCCGATCTCGACGCGCTGGCCGGCTGCGCAGCGGACCTGGCCTTTGTACCGACCAACGAAGAGGTCTATCGCGCAGGGCACGCCACCTGGGTCGAGGTGGGCTCCGTGGCCGAACCGCTCGAAGGTCGCTGCCGCCCCGGGCATTTCCGCGGCGTGGCGACCGTCGTGCTGAAGCTGCTGAACATGGTCCAGCCGGAGACGGCCTATTTCGGGCAAAAGGACTACCAACAGGCGCTGGTCATCCGCCGAATGGCGGCCGACTTGGACGTGCCGACGGAAATCCGCGTCTGTCCAACCGTTCGCGAGCCGGACGGGTTGGCGATGAGTTCGCGCAACGCCTATCTCAGTCCCGATGCGCGGCGGCGTGCGCCGGTGCTTTACAGGAGTCTTCAACGGGCCGAGCAATGGGTCGGGCAAGGCGAGCGTGACGCGGCCAAGATCACCACGCAGATGCGCGAAATCATCGTAGAAGCCGAGGATGCACGCATCGACTACGTCGCCCTGGTCGATCCCGAAACCCTCGAGCCGGTCGAAACCATCCGCGGCCCCACTCTCGCCGCCCTGGCCGTAAGAATCGAAGGAACCCGACTCATTGACAACCACCTGCTGGAAATCAACGATGAATGATGAATTTGGAATGATGAATGAGCCGTCTCACTCATCATCCGTCGTACTCCGTTCATCATTCCTAATTCATCATTCCTAATTCATCATTCATCCTTGGCTTCTCCGTGCGACAAACACTCTTTCACATCCCGGCGGAAATCTTCGGCATCCCGGTCTTCGGTCCGGTGGTCGACGGAACGATCACGCGCGGGCCGGGCTTGCTCTTGGCCCTTTGGATCCTCTTGAGCATCGGCCTGATGGCCTGGCTGATCCGCCGGCAGGGGCTCAACGCCGACACCTGGGGCTATCTGCTGTTGCTGGTGCCGGTGGCGCTGGTGATCTACGGGCTGCTGCCGGTGCTCTGCGATTCCGAGGGGCTGCCCATCCGCGGCTACGGCGTGATGTTCCTGCTGGGAGTGGTCGCCGGCACGATCCTGGCCGCGTGGCGGGCGTGGCAGCGGGGCCTCGATCCCGATCTGATCTTCTCGCTGGCCTTCTGGCTCTTCGTGCCCGGAATCATCGGCGCCAGAATGTTCTACGTGATCGAATACTGGGCCGAATACCGGCAGCAGGATTTCGGGGCCATGGTCGGCGACGTGCTGAACATCTCCAAGGGAGGGCTGGTTGCCTACGGCGGGCTGGTCGGTGCCACGCTCGGACTGGTGGGATTCGTCTGGAAACATCGCCTCCCCCTGCTGGCCACGTTCGACCTGTGCGCCCCGAGCTTCATGCTCGGGCTGGCCTTCGGCCGGATCGGCTGCCTGATGAACGGCTGTTGTTTCGGAGGGCCGTGCGAATTGCCCTGGAAAGTCACCTTCCCCTTCAACAGCCCGCCGCACGTCCACCAGGTCCAATACGGCGAGACGTTCGTTCACGGCGTGCAGCTTTCGCAAGACGCCGCCGGAGGCCCGGTGATCGCGGCGGTGGAAGCCGGCTCGCCGGCCGAAGAAGTCGGGCTCGTCGCCGGGCAACGGATCGTCGAGATCAACGGCGTGCTGACCGATACGGTCCAACGCGCCGAGCAAACCCTCCTCAACGCGCATCAGCTTCACATCGGCGTCAAGCGAGCCGACGGCCGACTCTCCCGCTGGAAGATCGAGCTGCCGCAACCCCCGAGCAAACCGGTTTACGAGGTTCTCGACGGGCAGTTGACGTTGCGGGGACTGAAGATCGGCGGCCGTGCGGAAGACCCGCCGATGATCGCGGAAGTGAATCCCGGCTCGCCGGCCGCCCGGGAAGGACTCCAGCGAGGCGATCGGCTCGTCACGATCAACGGTCGCACGGTCCATACGACGGAAGAGGTTCGGGCGCTTCTGGACGCCCACCACGCCCATCCATGGGTCCTGATCCGTCGAGCCGGCGGCGATTCGGCCGTCTTGTGGACGGTGGCGGACCCGCTTCCCCGCAGCCGGCCGGTGCATCCCACGCAGATTTACAGCGCGATCAACGCCCTGCTGTTGTGTCTTCTGCTTTTGGCCTACGACCCGTTCCGCCGCCGCGACGGCGAGGTGTTCGCGATCATGCTCACGGTCTATCCGATCGCCCGATTCCTCCTGGAGATGATCCGCACCGACGAGAGCGGCGTGTTCGGCACCAACTTGAGCATCTCGCAGAACGTCAGCCTGGGACTGCTGGTCTGTGCGGTCGGGCTTTGGTTCTACATTCTCAGGCAACCCAGGCAGCCGCGCGGGAACCCATATTAAATGGGGACAGTCACCTATTTTTCTGCTTCTTCCTTGGCCGGCCGACGGGCAAGGGGCGGAGGCGGCGGCCGAGGAGGGCTTCGAGCTTGCTGAGAAAACGGTCGCTGCCCAACGGACGGCCGCGATGGGTGTTCAGGCGAAGGGTCGAGAGCGCCGCTTCGCCCAGCCGCTCGGCGAGCGTCGATTTCCAGTCGTTGCCCGAGGTGGCCCAGCGGCGAGAATCCAGCAGCTCCATCGAATCCTCGGCCAGGCGGCAGTGGACCGCCGCACTCGACCAAGGGTATCGCCACGGGCAGCGCACGATCCGCGCCCGGACCGGGTTCTGCTCGATGTACGCGGCGGCCGCCCAGTAGTGCTCCTCGTCCAAGGCACACGAGTAGAAGCGATTCTGCCAGAGGTGCCCGCTGCGGCCGTGCAGGCGATTGACGTACTGCGAGTAGCGGAAGTGGGCGCGCCCCAACGCCTTGGCCAGCGACGGCTCGGACTTCGGCGTGACGATCAGGTGGACGTGGTTGGTCATCAGGCAATAGGCCTCGACGGCCAGGCGGTACCTCTGTGCCTCTTCCTTCAACAGCCCGAGGTAGGTTTGCCGGTCGTCGTCGACGAAGAACACGTCCTGACGGTTGTTGCCGCGCTGGGTCACGTGGTGCGGGCAGTCGGGGATCACGATTCGAGCGACTCTTGGCATGTCGCGATTTTCGGCTTTTCGCCTTGCCTTGTCAAGATGAAATAGGTGACTGTCCCCATTTTCGCGCAGTCGGCGGGCGTTCACGGAACGATCTCGATTCCCACGTGCCACGTTCTTCCGACGCTCCGATACTCCGACGCTCCGACGCTCCGATGCTTGGCCTCCCCTCTCGCGGAGCTTGAACCCCGTCAGACGGTCTCTAGAA
>DATLAN010000160.1:0-8160 GCA_035527455.1 Thermoguttaceae bacterium | reverse complement strand
ATACCCCCAAACGGCAGGAAGACCGGAATAGCGGCTGTAACGCTTGGAATCCCTTCGGATTCGAGCAACAATTGAGTTATGAGGACTTCTCGGCTGCTGATCGTGCTTTTGGTTTCGGCCAGTGTGCTTGTGGATTTGGTGGTAATGTCGATCATCAACGGGGGGATTTGGGGGCCGCTGTCTTGGCCGCATCCTGCCTTCGTCCTGGCCGTGGCACTCTGCGGGAGTCAGTTGAGCCTGGCGGCAATCTGGGTCGGCGCAGGCAGCGGCTGGTTTCCCTGGCGGTTGGCGGGCTTCTTCGCGACGGTCGGATTCTGGAGCGTCTTGTGCCAGATGAGCGGCTCCAAGTTTGCGGTCCCGCAGGTAGAGTCCTCAACGATGCACGAGGGGTACCTCCTCCTGGAGCCCTTCTTCACGGCCTGGCTCCTGCTGCTTCTTCGAACGGGGAATATCCGACTATCTCTCCATGTCGAGCGTAGCTCGACGGCAAGCGGCCAGGCTGCGGAGACTCCGTGGCAATTCTCATTGAGCTACCTGCTTGCCTGGATGACGTCGACAGCCATCGTATTGGGCACGGTTCGATATCTGGCGCTGGAGGGACTTCCGTTCCTCCCGCTTTCCGGCTTTTCCGATTTCCCCGGATGGAGAACCATCGTCGCGCTAACGCTTTGCTTGGCAGTGCTGGGTCCCCGCCGACGGATTTGGGCGTTGGCAATAGCGGGTCTGCTTCTGCTGCCGGGACTGCTGCCGCCGTTCTCCATCCGGAAAACGCTTAAGATCGCAGAAGCTATGTTCCTGGTGGGCTCGTTCTGCGCGATTCGTGCCGCCGGATATCGGCTGAGACGGGGCAAATTCGACCGTGCTCTCCCGCGTCAAGGACGGATCGACGACCTGAATGCTAACGCCAAGGCGCTCGAGTAACTTCCTGCGGCCTTTTCTGACCAACTGCCGGAACTGCGCTGCGCTGGTTCCGGCCTACCCATCTTCTTCTGACGAGGTGAGTATGGTAGGCCGGAACAAGCGCAGCGCAGTTCCGGCACGTAGCTTCTTCTGGCGGGGTGAGATGGCTACATCGCCGTTTTCCGATATAATTCAGCGCCAGAAGGGCCAGAACCAGCATCACGAGCGTACCCGGCTCGGGAACCACTGTGATCGTTCCCCGCATCTTCTCGCCGCCGAAACCGGTCACGTACTCCAGCGTGAACCGGCCGGGATCGGTGCCGGGGGCGGCGAGTCGGCCCAGTTCCACGTCGCGGTAGGAGAGCAGGCCGGTGAACGTGCCGTTGCCGACGGTGTTCGGATTGGCGGAAATCAGCGTGCCCTCCTCGGACGCGAGCACCTCTTCCAGACCGGCCAGACCGGAACCGGTAAACTCGCCGTTGCTCTGCAAGGTCCAGAACATCACGTTCTCGACCGAAACCGAGAACTCGCCGGTAACCGGGTCGTACTCGGCGGCGGCCGTTGCTTCCGGAGACGCACCAGGATCGCTGCGGCCGAAATTGGCGATCAGATCGATGATATCGCGCCCGTCGACCAGCCCGTCGCCGCGATCGAACAGCCCACCGACCGTGTCGCCCCGGTCCCACGTGCGGTCGGCAACGGGCTTCCACTGGTTGCCGTTGTAGTTGACGATCAGGGTCATGATGTCACGGCCGTCGACATACCCGTCGGCGTTGGAGTCCCCGCCCCGGGCGATGAACAGATCGACGCTGACCGCGGTGGCCGGATCGTCGGCCGCGATGCGATCGACGTAATTCACGCCACGATGGAACACGCCGAGCCCCAAGTGACCTTCCGGTCCGCCGTTGGGATCGTGGACGGGCGGCGCCTCGGCGAACTCGCCCAGAATGCCCCCGTCGCCGGCCGACGTGATGATCGTTCGGGTCACATCGCCCCGCTGCTCGCCGATGCTCACCACCGGCAGACGGAGCGTTCCGTCGAGGCGGGCCTCGCCCTCGACCGCGATCCGGCCGCCGGAGGAGGAACCCATTTCGCAGACGAACTCCGCCGCGTCGCCCATCTGGAGATCGCCGCCCACCTCCAGAAGTCCTCCCGGAGAGATCCGCAGTTGCCCGTCGACGATTTCCGCGTGCGTGGCGAGGGTCAGGGTTTTGTCGATTCCGACGGCCAGTCCGCCGTCCTGTTCGATCGCCAACGACAGGGCGCTGCCGTCGGCGCCGGCGGTCACCGTGTTGACGAGTACGGCAACGTGCGAATCGAGGTCGGGGATCGCCCCCGGATTGCCGCCGAGCCAATGGGTATCGGAGTGCCAGGGGCCGTCGCCCAGCCCGTCCCACGTCAGCAGTTTCTCGGCGGCGCCTTCCAGCACGATCTGATCCATGGCGAAATAGGCCGGCGTGTTCATGCCCCAGAGGGGATCGTTGTCTGACGAACTCACGTGGAACTCCAGCGAACCGGGCTCGTCCAGGCCCGTCAGATCGACCCAGGTCCAGTCGCTGATGATGTAGTCTTGCGCGTTGTCGCCGAAGCGGAAGTCGGCCAGGTAGAACTCGACGGTTCCGGCCGGTGACCCGTCGGCCTTGGTTCCGTCGATCTCGAGCAGGAACCAGTCCGGATCGTTGCCGCTCGAGCCGCCGAACTTCTTGGCGAAGGAATTGCCCTTGGCCATCGCCCCATAGGCGTAGGTGGTGTTGGTGAGATACGCACCCAACAGGCCGTCGCCCGGTACGTTCGTGATCGCGGGAGCGTTGCCCAGGTAATACCCGTGATAGGCCACGGCGTAGTTGGCCGACCCTTGAAATCCGGCTCCGGTGATCGCGCTGTACTGGTTCTGGAATCCGGCGGTCGTATTGTCCGTCACGTTGGAACAGGCCCAGCCGTCCCAGTATTTGCTGCCGGATTGCGGATCGGCGTGGAAATGGTTGTTGAAGGCCAGGTCCCCGCTGGTGAACCGGCCGTTCTCGTTTTCCGGCAAGGGCGGATTGGTGGAGTAGTATCTCTGGGCACCATTGAAAAAGCTCTCCGGCCCCAGCGCGGGCTGGACGTCTTCGAAGGCGACGTAGATCTCCGCCCGAGCCAAGCCGGGAAGCACGACCAATGCGAGCCACAACGCGGCCGACATCCAGTGGCCATATCGCTCCCCATAGTAGCCATCTCGCTCCGCGAGATGTGGCTTCGTCTCGCGGAGCGAGACGGCTACTGAATCAGAAGTCGTCGACAATTTCTTCTCCTTCCCGAGTGCAGATCGCGGCCAGTACGGCAAGTTCCATGTTTTCGTCGAGGAATCGGGCGGAGCCGTCGGCAAACAGCGCGTTGGCCCCGCCGGAGTGGTCGCTGCGGATATCGTTTTCGAAGGCCGGCGCCTGATTGATTGCGTACGCCTGATCGAAGATGTTCAGGCCGTTGATCCATTGGCCGTCCCGCCAGCCGCCGTCTTCGGAAACCAGCAGCGTGGTCGATTTCCCGTCCAGGATCTGGCGGAGCTTGATCGGCCGATCGTAGAGCATGGTGCCCTTGGGCGGATTGTTGGGCAACGGAGGAAACGCCGGGCGGCCCTCGTAATCGATCCGCTCGCCGTAAATGCCGCCATAGTCGCAGGCCGCTCGCCCGTCGACCAGGTTCGACGTCCGATCGACGCTTGGGCAGAGGTAGGTCGAGACGACTTCGGCCGCGGCCTCGGCGTTTTCGGGACTGTTGAACGGCCTGTTGAAGTCGATTCGGCCGTGGAGCGATTGTTGCTCGAGTTGCGGCAGGATGAACGCCGACCAGGCCAACTGCCGTCCCTTGGGCCATTTCGGCGAGATCGGCTCCATTCCACCCGGCGGGAAACTCCCGTGGGTGTCGTGGTACGCGAGCAAGGCGACGCCGATCTGGTGGAGGTTGCTCTTGCAGGACATCCGCCTGGCCGTGCTGCGAACCGCTTGCACGGCCGGCAACAACAGGCCCAGCAGCATGCCGATGATCCCGATGACGACCAACAACTCGACCAGCGTGAAGCCGGCCCTAGGGCGAAGCTTTTTGGGACGTAACGTCATGAGAGCGCAAACAACCGGCCGTTTCGCAACCCCCGTCCCTCGCGGAGGGCCGCATGACTCGCGTTGGTAGGTCTTCTGACTCCCGAGTTCCGGCTCGCCCGGCCTTCTCGTCGTGCCTTCCTGCCCGGAGGTTTCTCACCGACGCACGACAATGGCCTTAAGACTAGGCCAGCCTTCTCCACTCGGTCACAGCGGCGGGGCCGTCCCGGAATCGCACCGGAGTTCCCTGTTTGTCGGCCCTTCAGCGGAAGCGACCGACCACCAACGCACCGTTGTAACACCGCGAATATATCAAAACGCCCGAGGCGTTGTCAAAGCCTCCCGCCACCTGAAACCTTCCCGCCCGCTCGCAGTCGCCGCCGCAGCGCCAGCCCGCCCAGCGAAAGGCCTGCCGCCGCAAGCAGGATCATGCTGCCGGGCTCGGGCACCGGGTGGAGCACGCCGACGCCTTCACTCAGCCGGAAGTCGAATCCGCCCGAGTTGAGCGTCACCCAGGCGTCCAGCACCGGATTGCCAAGCGAATCGACGTAGGTTCCGTCGTGGACGCCCGGGATGTCCACCATCCGAACGTACAGGACGTTTTGCAGGTCGAGTTGCCCGGCGGTCACCAGGGCATGGTCGGCCAGCTCCTCCAGATCGAAAGGCGTGCCCCAGCCGTCCTGGTGCTTTCCGGCGAGATTGTAGACGTTGGTTTCGTCGATGGACGCGTAGCTCGTTCCAAAGTTGGCGTCGAGATACTCGGTATTCATCGAGACGCTATCGAATCGGGCAAAGTTGATTCCGTCGCTCGATACCTCGACATAGGCCAAATCGGCCACCAAACCGGAGCCGTAATCAGGGCCGTTCTCGAAGACGGCGAAATCGGGACCGGTGCCGTTGCGGATGCCGCGGGGAAAACCGACCGTGATCGTGCCCGGAGCATCGTAACCGACAAAACCGTATTGGTCGCCGGTGTCGGAGGGATCGCCGCCGAACGGTTCGGTTGCCCCGGAGTACATCGGGATTTGTCCCGTCGCAGGCGGGAAGGCCGGGTCATAGAGATCGCCCAGCGACCCGATGCCGGTGATCGGTGCGGCAAAACCGACGTCGGGCATCGGTTCCTGGGTGTCCCACTGGACGTAAACGCCCACGCCCGGCGCCGGCGAGTAATCGACGATGGTGTCGGCCCACTCGATGATCCGGGGGTCCGTCTTTTCGATCGGCGGATCGTGGGGGTTGTCCGGATCGTTGGAGTATTGGGAATAGAGTCCGGCATGGGCTATCGAACCGAGCATCAGTCCCAACAGAACGGTCGTGTACGTCAGTCGCGTCAACATCGCTTGAACCTCTTGAAAAGTGAACGAAAACCATGGCATATCGCTAGCGCCCACGCAAAGCGCCCGTTGTGCCCGCTGGATCAGACCCGGAAACCGCGACCGTTTCTTCGCTGCCTCGCCTAACTCGGCTGGGGAAAAACCGAAGGAACTTGCTTCTGCACGAACTTCCCTCCCACGTGGAAGATACGCGTGCAGCGGCGTGCGGTAGGTCTTCTGACTTCCGAACTCGAGGCGACCTGGCCTTCTCGTTGTGGTCGGCCGAAACCGACCCCAACAATGGCAGAGTGAAATAGGTCACCCTAATCGCGTTCGGTCACAGCGGCGGGGGCCGTCCCGGAATTGCACCGGAGTTCCCTGTTCGTCGGCCCTTCAGCAGAAGCGGCCGACCACCTGCACACCGTTACCATAACGAGAGTTTATCAGAACGGCCCGAAATGTCAACCGGGGCTTTGGAAGAATTACCCGTTGCTGTCGCCCTCTTCACCGAAGATGACAGGCCCCTCCGACGCGATCACCGTGAAGGCTCGATGTCCAAGCCCTCCAGGATGGGCGAAGGGATCACAGAATAGATTGCCCCGGAGTCGACCAGCAAATGCACCGTCTCGGTCACCTCCGGATGGGCCGGGTTGCCGACGACCTCGATCTCCAACACGGTAAGTCCCATTGCATCGCTCCTGATGAACCCACTGTGGTATACCGGTCGCACAGAACGGGGGGAAGCTGGTCCCCGGCCGTCCCGTCCGAGCAGGATCAGATCCGCCGCGTGGCGGGAAGGTCGGGAATTGGCGGTTTTCTGAGCCCCACTGGCTTGCCGGCCGTGGTGCGGCCGATATAATATGGTTGTCGCACGGACGAGACCACTCCCCAGAAGGGAACCGGGGCCAACCGAGTCGGGGGAGCGTTACCCAAGAATTTTTTCATTTTGCCCTTTGACAAGAATTTCAAGCGGGTATATATTCAAAGGTTCCCAGTGGCGAGCGAAGTATAGTTGGACGGGAGACGAGTTCCTCGACGATCGGCTTCGGCGAATTTGTCTCCTGTCGAACTGACAGGTCCTGAGGCCCCGTGTGTTGGGGCTTTGAGAGTAGTTCTTTGACAATTTGGTTGTGGTAAAAGTGGCATCTATATGTGTGAACGGACGTGGTGTGCTTCGCGGTGCATCTCGTTTGGTTCCAAAGGCGCTTAGATGACCGACGCAGGAGGAAAACGCTTGGCGTTTGACGTCCCGCGGCGGTCAAGAGCATGCGTTACTCGGATCGGCCTTTTGGTCGATCTCGGTAGCCGGTCATGGGTCCAGCTTCGAAACTGGAGTGTTGGATTCATGTGGCCAAGCTACTAAGGGCACATGGGGGATGTCTTGGCGTCAGGAGGCGTTGAAAGGCGTGGAAGACTGCGATAAGCCCGGGGGAGTTGTCAAACGAGCGTTGAGCCCGGGATTCCTGAACTGGTGCATGCTGAATTCATAGGCATGTACGGCCAACGCGGTGAACTGAAACATCTCAGTAACCGCAGGAAAAGAAAGAAAAATCGATTTCCCCAGTAGCGGCGAGCGAAAAGGAAACAGCCCAAACCGCGGGGGTTTTCCCCTGCGGGGTTGTAGGGCCTTCCACATGGGAGTTACAAAGTGATCTGCTAGCAGAACTGTGCTGGAAAGGCAGGCCACAGAGGGTGACAGCCCCGTACGCGAAAGCGGCATCACCTCCCGGAAGGTACCTGAGTAGGTCGGGTCACGTGGAACCCCGACTGAATCCACGGGGACCATCCCGTAAGGCTAAATACTCCCTGACGACCGATAGCGAACCGAGTAGGGCGACTGAAAGATGAAAAGAACCCCCGCTAGGGGAGGGACAAGAACCTGAAACCATGTGCCTACAAGCGGTCGGAGCACTATGGTCCGCAAGGACAATGTGTGACGGCGTGCCTTTCGCATAATGATCCGGCGAGTTACCGTCGTCGGCTTGGTTAAGGCCTTCCGGGCCGGAGCCATAGGGAAACCGAGTCTGAATAGGGCGACATAGTCGGCGGTGGTAGACGCGAAACTGCGTGATCTACCCATGAGCAGGTTGAAGCGCGGGTTATACCGCGTGGAGGACCGAACCCACTTGGGTTGAAAACCGAGGGGATGACTTGTGGGGAGGAGTGAAAGTCTAATCAAACGCAGAGATAGCTCGTTCTCTCCGAAATAGCTTTAGGGCTAGCCTTGAGCCACTACGTACCGGGGGTAGAGATACTGAATCGGTTTGGGGGCCCTCCCAGGCTACCCTGCTGAACCAAACTCCGAATACCGGTGCGACTATCTCAGGAGTCAGTCCGCGAGGGATAAGCTTCGCGGTCGAGAGGGAAACAACCCAGACCACCTGCTAAGGTCCCGAAGTGTGGCTTAGTCACTAAGGAAGTTGGGTTACCGAGACAGCCAGGATGTTGGCTTAGAAGCAGCCACCATTTAAAAAGTGCGTAACAGCTTACTGGCCAAGTAACCCTGCGCCGATAATGAACGGGAGTAAGCATGACACCGAAGCCGTGAGTGCAGTGAACCTTCGGGTGATCTGCGCGGTAGGAGAGCGCTGCACATCAGATACGAGCCGTACCGTAAGGAGCGGTGTTGGGGTCACCAGGTGATTATGCCGGAATGAGTAACGATAAGACAGGTGAGAATCCTGTCCGCCGAAAGCCTAAGGTTTCCTGGGGAAGGTAAATCCGCCCAGGGTTAGCCGGTCCCTAAGGCAAGGCCGAAAGGCGTAGCCGATGGATAGCAGGTCAACATTCCTGCGCCACAAAGCTGACTGATGGAGTGACGGCGATCGAATGGTGAGGGGACGATTAGAAATGTCCCTCGCCTCATTGTAAGG
>DATLAN010000159.1:0-7041 GCA_035527455.1 Thermoguttaceae bacterium | reverse complement strand
GGCCCGAGAGAAAGAAGTCCTGGAAGACTGAACACAGTAGCCATCTCGCTGGGGCGAGATGCAGCCACGTCTCCGCGCAGAAATAACTTGTCCAATTGGGTGGCACGCCCTGAGGAACGAAGGGCGTGGTTGGGCAGGTTTTCCACGCCCTTCGTTCCTCAGGGCGTGCCACCCTCGCTCGCCGCCAGGCCGGCAATCCGCTCGGTCACCGTTTCTACCTGGGCGAACGCCTCGCCTTGGGGCACCTCGGCACCTTGGCGGAGTTCGCCGAGCAGGTCGCCCAGCAGTTCGTCTTCGAGCCAAGACGCCAGCCAGCCGGCGCGTTGCTGGGCGTAGCGGGACTGGAGCCGTCCGAAGAGCCGGGCGGCCGCCTGGCGGATGCCTTCGCTGGTGGTGCTGACGATCGCCTCGCCGCCGCCGGTGATGCCGCCGGCAATGGCCGCCTCGGTGGCCAACTCGCCGGCCGCATGACCCGCCGATCCGACCAGCCCGCCCGCCAACCCCCAACTGCTGACCACCAACGCCACCGTGATCGTGGGCCGGGCGATCGCCCACGCGTGATCGAGCGACTGCAGGAACCGGACCACGCGGGGATTGGACTCCTTCCAGGCGTCCAACTCCTTACTGAGAAACGCCCGATAGTCGTCGTCCACCGCCGGCAGGGCCTCGTGGGCCGATTGCACGCGGTCCAGCAGCCGCGCCCGGGCGTCGCCGCCGAGCAGCTTCATCAGCCGCGGGCGCAGCGTGTCGTTGCCGACCCGGGCCAGCCGGTCGAGTTCGTCGAGCAGTTTTTCGACCGCCAGCACGACGGCCTGGCGCTCCCGCTGCTGGAAGGTTTCCAGCGGATCGGTGGGCTGTCCGGCCAGTGCGTCTCGGGCGGCCCGAATCGGCCACGTGGCGCCTCGGCCCAACGTGCGATAGAAGCCGTGGACGCGTTGCGACCAGCGGGCGCGTCCGGCGTCCCACCAGCGTCGGATCTCGTCGACCAGCACGCCGGCCGGCAGCGAGGGCCAGGCGACGCGTGCCATCTCGTTGGCCGAAAGGGCGGCGGCCGCGTAGGAAAACTCGGCGGCGGCCGTCCGGATCGATTCGAGATACCCGCCCACGCCTCGCCGGGGATCGAGCACCCGGGCCAGCGCCCCGCGGAACGTCCGGATCTTGATCGCGTCGAAGTGCAGCGAAGCCAGTTGCTCGCGTAGATCGGCCGTCTCGCCCAGCGGCCGGCGCCCGTCGCCGCCGATCGGGTAAATCGGCAACTGCGACCGCTCGGCCGCCGCCCGGTCGTAAGGGGCCACGTAGGCCAGTTCGGGCCGCGCCCCGGTCTCGTCGCAGAACGTGGCCAGCCACTTCGGCCAGTAGTCGCGGTCGGCCTGCAAGTCGCACTGGTTGAACACCACCACGATCGGCTTGTCGGCCTCGACCGCCGCCCGAAAGAACTGCTTCACCGCCGCGTCGTTGTATTTCTGTTGGGTCAAGACGGCCAAGAGCACGTCGGCCGTCTGGCGGATCGCCCGGGCACGCTCCCAGTTGACCGTCACGTCGGAGTCGACGTCGGGCGCGTCGAGCAGCAACAGCCGCGGCGGCATGTCGGCACTGGTGCGCCAGAAGAGCCGGTTCTCGGGCGTATCGGCCAAGGGGTCGTCGGGCGATTGCCACGCGTGGAGTTCGAAGCGCTCGAACAGCCGGCCGAGCAGATCCGGATCATCCGCCCCGGGCGGGACCATGCAGACCGGATGCCTGGTGCCGGCGGCCAGCGGACTGACGGCACTGGCCACCTGTCCGGCCAACTGGTTGAACAACACCGACTTGCCGATATTCGTCCCGCCGACGATCCCCACGACCAACAGCGGCGGGAGTTCGAGTTGCGGCAGGAGCTTGTTTTCGAGCAACTCGAACCACTCTCGACCGGCCGGCGGCTGGACCCCGATCGTGGCCGCCATCGGCTCCAACTCGGCCAGAGCCCGGTGCAGCCGCTTGATTTCGCCGGCGAATTTCTGAAAATCCTCGGTCATTGGGGGGTCAAAGGTTGTGGGGCGGACGCGGGATAACAGTTTTCAGTTTTCAGTTTTCAGTTTTCAGTTTTCAGTTTTCAGTTGTCAGTTGTCAGTTGTCAGTTGTAGGACGGACTTCAAGGTCCGTCTATGACGGATCCGGTTTTCGGTTGTCTGACCGTCATGGATTCTACGGATTGCCAGGCGAATCTTGGATGAACCATGATAGCGGTGCTTACTGATCTCCGAATAAGGACTTACGCTTAGCCACGTGCCATTCGAGATAAGCCCGGTAGCGGCCCCCGGAATCCGTGGCGCTCAGGTAACTGAAAACTGACAACTGAAAACGGATCACTGACAACCCCGAACCCCCCCGTCCGGTATTCTGGCCACGTTGCGCGGTAGGCTGTAACCCCATATGGGGGTTCCGTGATCCAGCTTGACAGTCCACCCCGACCGTTGGTAGCCTATATATTGTATCTGTTTTTCTACGGGCCGGTCGGCGATAGTCCCCCTTGTGGCGTACTCCCATGCATAGATCTTATTGCGGTAGTTGTTTTTCGGCTCGAGCGCTTCTTTGGCTGCTGGGGCTTCTTTGGCTGCTGGTGGTCTCGCTGGGGATCGGGTCGGCGGCAACGATGGCCCAGGTGCCGCCCAAGCCACCCTACGACGAGTTTTCTGTCGACGAGAGCCAACAGCAGAACCGGGGAACCGTGGAAGGCCGGATCATGCCCAACGGCACGTTCGGTCCGGGTGAGAAAGAGAAAGAGCAAGAGGTCTTCAACGCCTACTTCAAAGGCTACATCTTGCCCCGCTGGTCCGTGGTGAAAACCGTCACGTCGTTGCCCAATTTTCGCGTCGAGCTTCGTCGGCACTTCCAACGTTGTAGCATGAGCGGGCGGCCCAAGGAAATCCACGACTATCTTGGCGATATGGTGCTGACATGGATGGACGGCTACGCCAGAAGCTATGCGAAAACCCCAGGGGACAAGAATTTCCATCCGGCCGTCCGGGTGAACGCGATGCTGATGATCGGCGAGTTGAACCAGGAGGAGAAAGGCAGTCAGTCGGATCCGCTGCCGGATGCCCTGCCGGTGATGTTGGCGGCTCTGAACGAGCCGGAGTACATCGACGCGGTCAGAGTGGCCGCCATGATCGGGATTGCGCGTCACGCGGAGGCCGGCATCGCGGACCAGGCGGTTCGCACGCAGGTGGGTTCGGTGATGCTCGCGCTGTTGAAGTCGCCGTGTCCGGCGGGACGGACGGCCGACGGCCATGCCTGGCTGCGTGCCCAGGCGGCCGAGGTGCTGGGTCAGTCCGGCATGGCGAGCGGCGCGGTGGCCACGGAGATGGCCAAAATCGTCGCCGATTCGCAGGTCCCCTTCTCCGCGCGATGCGTGGTGGCCAAGGCGATGGGTAATAAGCTGAATCTGGCCGGTATGGACGCTCAGCAGTTGGCGACCGCCTTGGGACAAATGGCGGTCGAGGCCTGCCGTCGAGAAGGCCCGCAGGATCAGACCCAGCGTCCCGAAGACTATCCGGTTTCCCGCCGCCGGTTGATGGCCCGGCTGGACGCCGTGACGATTGCCCTGAAGGCCGTCGCAGGTGCGGCGACCGACGCTTCCCAAAAGGACTTCGTCGCCGACGTGAAGTCCATCACGGAAAGTCTCGTGGCAATCCTCGATGATACGACCGTCAATGATCTCGATCTGCTCAATCTCGTCTTGGAAAGCGAAACTGAACTGAGGCGGTTGTTGGGGCAAGATACGGCGCCGCCGGTGGTCGGCCCCTCGATCACCGGTCTGTAAAGCCGACAGGGACGCCGACAGGGACGCCGACAAGGACGCCGTTATGAAAACCTGTAATTCTCCACTGCAAATAACGGTTTCCCGTAATCATCTTCTCGTCAACCTCCTCCTCATAGGCAAAAGGACTTGCCTCGGGTGTCGCCACGTTTGAAGCACTTGGCCGATTGCGCGTTGGTCGCGGTCTGCCTGTCGGCCGTCCCGGCGATTTCCGGCTGCCGCTGGTTGGGCGATGCGGACCCGGCGGAACAGTCGTCCGTCATCGACGCCGACTCGTTGCCCACGTACCAGGACGACGAGGACCCTGCCTTAGCCGCCAACGCCCCGATCACCCCGGCCCACGCCGGAGATGAAGCCAACGCCGAACGATTGACGGCCGCCGCGCTGAACGGTCAGGACTGGCAGACCCGTCTGGCGGCCATCGACGCCCTGGGTAATCTCGGCGATGCGAAGTCCCGGGCAACCTTGCGGCAACTGGCGGTCGATCGCGCCGAGAAGATCCGCATCGCCGCCGTGTCCGCGATGGCCCGGTTGGGAGAAAGGGAGGCGGTCTTCGCGGCGGCTGAGGACGATTCGTGGCGCGTGCGGTTGGAGGTGGCCCGGGCGTTGAGCGGGTATCCCGACCGGGATGGAAGCGACACCGCCAGGCAACTCCTGGACGATCCCAGCGCCGAGGTGCAGCGCGCGGTGGTCGCGGCGCTTGAGAGATGGCCGCTGCGAGAAGCCGGACCGATCTGGATCGAAGCGTTGGGCAAAGCGAGCTACCTGCCCCGGGTCACGGCCGCCGAGCAACTGGCCGCCCAATGGCCGGCAGCGGCCGAGTTTCCCGTCCAAGGAACGCCGCAACAACGGGCCGCCGCGCGCGAGGAGCTTGGGCGACGGTTTCGGCAGGAGTTCGCCCGGCAAGGCGACTTGGAATCGGCCCGAAGCACTCTCGACGCCCGACCGGCCGCGCCCGTCGACCCGCGGCAACTGGACCACGTCGAACGGCTCGTGGCGTTGCAGGACGTGCCGGGGCTGATCGATTACGGCCCGGGATTGGTCGAAGTCCTGGAACACCTCGTCTTCGATCGACATCGCGTCCTGCCCGAGGTGGTCTATCGCGACGTGCTGCCGCGCCGCGAAACGTCGTTCGAGGTGCTCGATCGGCTGGACTCGGCAGATCCGTCGCAGCGTCGCGCGGCGGCGGGCGAGTTGGCCGAACTGGCCGGCCGGCATCCTCTGCGGCGGCTGGTCGCTCGGCGACTGGAACAGTTGCTGGTGGCCGGAAAGGAACAGGACCCGCTGGTCTGGGCAAACGCCCTGACGGCCGTTCGCGGCGACTGCGACGCGCCGGCGATACGGCTGGCCTATGCGGCGATGGGCGATCCTTCGCCGGAGGTCCGCCGTCGAGCGTGCGAGAATCTGGCCGCCTGTCCCGATCCGCGACACGCCACGGTGCTGGTGCCTGCGCTGAGGGACTCCAGCCGTGCCGTGGTCGTGGCGGCGCTGCTTGCGTTGGGTGCCGCGGGCCGAATCGACGACACGGCCCCCGTCCGACAGTTGCTGCTTTCGGCCGACGAGGCGTTGCGACTGGAAACGGCGATTGCGCTCGTCCAACTGGGCGATCCGGCCGGCGAAGCGGAGTTGACGCGCTTGGCCGACGCCACCGACCCGAAAGTCCGCTGCCACGCGGCCGTTGCGATGGGCCGTTACCCGCAGCCGAGTTACGCCCCCACGCTGATCCGCATGTTGGACGATCGCGTGGCCGTATGCCGCGCGGCCTTGGAGAGTCTGCCGAAAGTGGTCGGCTACGACGTCTCCATTTCCGACGGCCAATTTCCAACAACGACGGCCCAACGCGTCCAACGCTGGAAAAAAGCCGCGACCGGTGGTCGCGCCCAAATACCCACGACCGCCGGTCGCGCCCAAACCCAACCAACCCCCATCGATCACGATTTGCCGTCCCGCCAAACAAACACTATGATATTCCCAAATCCGTTCGATCGCAGTCCGCCCGGTCCATGACCCAGATCCCAAGAGGGAGCCGAAGGCTTGTATTCCGACCACGGCCCGGTAGAAACAACGCGATGGGATCGTGCCCTGGCGAACGTCCATGCGCTGGTGGAATGGAACCGGCACGACTCGGGCCTCGATCGGCCTTCCGCGGACTCCTCGCAGATCCACTCGGTGGGGATCGTCGGGGCGGGGATCATGGGCAGCGCGATCGCCGCGGCCCACGTGCGGCGAAACCGGCCGGTCGTGATCAGCGACGCCGATCGGACCGCACTGGACGCGGCTCCGGAGAGAATCGCCGCGGAACTGGCCGACGAAGCGCCCGCGGCCGAGGTGCAACGGCTCGTCGCGCGGCTCGTGCAACCCACGACCGATCCGGCCCTGTTGGGGCATTGCGATCTGGTGATCGAATCGATCGTCGAGACCCTTCCCGCCAAGCAGAAACTCTTCGCCGCGTTGCAGCCGCATCTGGGCAACGGAACGACCCTGGCGTCGAACACCTCGACGATTCCGATCCAGCGGCTGGCCGCCGTATTGACCGACCGGTCGAGGTTCTGCGGGTTCCACTTCTTCCACCCGGTCCGCGGGCGGCCGCTGGTGGAGATCATTCGAGGCCCGCAGACGAGCGACCGCACGATCGCCTCGGCGGTTGCCCACGGCAAGGCGATCGACAAGCTGCCGATCGTGGTGGGCGACGGGCCGGGTTTCTTGGTGAACCGGCTGCTGATGCCCTACTTGTGCGAGGCGCTCGATTTGCTCTTGGAAGGGGCCGGGGTCGAGGCCGTCGAGCAGGCGGCCACCGCGTTCGGCATGGCCAAAGGACCGCTGCGACTGTTGGACGAAATCGGGCTGGACACCACGCTGCAAGGCGGTTGGGTCCTTTCAGCGGCCTTTCCCGATCGGATCGCCGCCTCGCCGCTGCTGGTGGCCATGATCAAGGCCGGACGGCTGGGGCAGAAGTCCGGGGCCGGGTTCTTCTCGTACGACGGAGAGCCCTCCCAACACGGCGCCGTGCGGCACGACCCGGCCGTCGAGCGGATCATCGCTTCCTGGGCACGCCCACCGCGACGCCACACGCCCCGGTCGATCACCGTGCGGCTGCTGCTGCCGATGGTCCTGGAGGCCACGCGAATCCTTCAGGAGAGCAAGGTCCGCGATCCGCGCGACATCGACCTGGGCGTGCTTTTCGGGTTGGGATTTCCGGCCTCGCGCGGCGGGTTGCTCTGGTGGGCCGACACGTTGGGAGCGAA
>DATLAN010000158.1:0-3967 GCA_035527455.1 Thermoguttaceae bacterium | reverse complement strand
CCTGATCCTCCGCGACGAGAACAGCGACCCGGCCAGCGACGACCAGTGCGACAACGGCCGCATCTTCTACCTGGCCGACGCGAACTTCAACGTCACGGCCATCGTCGCGGAATCCTCCCGGGGCGAAGAAGACTGGGCGGTCCGCGAGCGTTATGTCTACACCCCCTACGGCGCCGCAACGATCCTCGACGCCGACTTCGCCCCCGTCCCCGGCAACACATCCGCCTACGCCACCACCACCCTCTACACCGGCCGACGGGTGGACGCCGAGACGGGGCTATACTATTACCGCGCTCGCTACTACCACGCCCAACTCGGCCGGTTCATCAACCGCGATCCGATTGGGTATGGGGCGGGGGATTCGAATCTGTATCGATACGTGGGCAATCGCGTGACCTCGGCCACTGATCCGTTCGGACTCTTCTTACCGAAATTCAGCTTCGCGAGCGGCGAGAAGATCATGAAGGATTTGGAGGACTCTAAGGCGGACAAGGCGGAGCTTGAACAGAGACTTAACCAAGGTATTCGGCAACATTTCGGCGCTGAGGCCGGGAGTGGTGACAAGCCGTACAGTGGATGGGTAATGGGCAATCCGACTGGGACGCAAATTGCGCTGCCAGAAAGCCCGGAACCCGGCGTGCCTTTGGGGGAGAAACTGCACGGGTTGTCTGGCTTTATTATCTTCTACGATATCGGCCAGAGTTCCGTGACTCAGGGAGCGAACGGCAAGCTCTGTTGTGATTGGAGCCAGGCGACTCTTGCGTTCAAGGCTTGGTACTGGGTGAACCGGGACAAGCAGGAACAAGAGATGGTCACTACCCATGTTGGACTGGAAATGTTAGAGTTTAAGGGGCCAAGTTCAACCGAAGAGCATGAGAGATGGCACACGGACGGCACTCCCGGAAAGGGGGCAACCATTACGCGGATAGTTCAGAAGCAAACGCTTGAGGGACCAATGTCGTTCAAGCTTCAGATCCAAGGATTCCCAGGATATACCGGAGCAGCCGCAGCGAGGCAGCAAGCTGCGGAGCAGGATCTCAGGAGCTTGCGCGTTGTCCCGGAAGGAGAGCATCCGGAGAGGTACTGCGACCGAGTACTTTGGGAGGTGTTCTCCAGCAGATTCTTGGACCGTTTCGTACGATACGATATCTCTGCCGGCGGGCACTTTCACTCTGGCGCGTTGGGTAGCGAGATATGGGCTGGCGACATCAAGGGTGAGAAGATCACTCCGGCGCTTCAGTTCCCACGTTTTGACTAGCACTGCTGATGAGAGAAAGCTCGCAGCTGCTTGAACGAGTATTTGCAGACAACGTCTTAGAGTCTATCCGAAAAGTGATCTGGCTCCAGATTGCCAGGTCTACGTATTGTATTGGCTTTGCACTTCCCCAAACCAAGGATCCGGAAACGAAGGATCCCCAAACCAAGGAGCAAGCACATGGATGTGCCGGCACGCAAGGCCTATCCCAGCGACCTGACCGACGAGCAGTGGGCGATTATCGAACCGTTGATCCCAGCGAGCAAACATGGAGGCCGGCCCCGTCAAGTTGATATGCGGGAAGTCCTCAATACCATCTTCTACCTGAATCGCACCGGCTGTCAGTGGGACATGCTGCCACACGACCTCCTGCCCAAGAGTACGGTCTACGACTACTTCGCCCGCTTGCGTGACGATGGCACGTGGCAGCGCATCCTGGATGCCTTGCGTGCAGGGGTCCGCATCGCGGTGGGACGGGAGCCAACTCCCAGCGCTGCCAGCATCGACAGCCAGAGCGTGAAAACCACGGAGGTGGGCGGAGAACGAGGCTATGACGGCGGCAAGAAAATCACCGGCCGTAAGCGGCACATCCTGGTCGATACGCTGGGCTTGTTGCTTGCCGTTGTCGTGACGCAAGCGGCCCTGGACGACGCGGCTGCCGCTCCGCTGATCTTCGAGAACCTGCGACAGGACAAGTGGCCGCGACTCGAGGTGATCTGGGCTGACGGCAAGTATCACAATCATGCATTGAACGCCTGGATCGAGGAGCACTTTCAACCAAGCTGGCGTTTGGAGATTGTCTCGCGGCCGCCCGGCGTTCAGGGTTTCACGCTCTTGCCCAAGCGATGGGTCGCAGAACGTACGTTTGCCTGGAATGGTCGGTGTCGGCGGCATAGCAAGGATTATGAACGACGATCAGATTCCAGCGAGTCGATGGTCCGCGTCACGGCGATCGGCTTGATGCTGCGACGGCTAGCACCGCCCCACCCAATACCCAAGTTCAATTACCGAACCGCCGCCTGATACCCGCGGTTTTCCCGCACAATCTTTCCGGATAGACTCTTAGCCTAGGGAGGAACGCAATGATATGGACACTTTTGGCGTTGACGATGTTGCGCGTCGGGCACATTCTCGCTGGCGCTCCACCGGATGAGGACGTTACGGCTGGAATAGTGGACGAAAGGATGGCAGCTGCGCTGCTGAAAGAACTTGGAGCCCGGGTGTACGTCGACGACAGTGGGCACGTCACAGCAGTGTATGTCGAGACTCATCTTGCGAGGGTCTCGAATCGTCAGAGTGGCCTGGAGAGGGCAGTTGCATCCCTTACCAGATTGCCTGCATTGACGAACCTTCTTCTCTCAGGACCTGAAGTCACCGACTCATTGATCCGACACATTGAGAGGCTGAAAGGCCTGAAGAAGCTCCAGGTGATCGAGTCAAGGGTTTCTAACGATGGCCTAGAGTCCATCGGACGATTGCGTTCCTTGAAGCACCTTTATGTGCAGAGCTACGGTGTGGGTGATGAGGGTCTCGTGCATCTCGCCAATCTGACGGGCCTTGAGAGCTTGTTTGTGATTTCCTCCAAATTGAGCGACGGTGGATTGCAGCATCTTGCAAACCTCCACAGACTCCGAGTGCTTTCTCTTCGTGAAGGGGCGTTCTTGGGCGACGGGCTCGGTCGCTTGAAGAAACTGAACGAACTTACTGAATTGTACTTGCAGGCGAGCAGATTGTCTGAGACCAGCCTGAGACAACTTGGCAAACTCAAGTCACTGTGGCTGCTAGACTTGCGGAATAGCGAGTTCAGCGGTGCGGCGCTGGTAGCGCTGGAAGACAACCGTCGCCTGATCTCGTTGTCGCTTTCGGGTACGGGAGTAGGAGACATCGATCTGAGACACCTGCGTGATATGCGCCAACTCAAGAACTTGGAACTCGATGGCACTTCGATAAGCGATAAGGGCTTGGCGCACCTCCGGTCACTGACACAACTTAGACGACTCCACTTGAACGCCACTAGAATCACTGATGAGGGGATCGTCCATTTGGCAGCATTGCACAAGCTAACGGATCTTGACTTGGGTCAGACTCTGATCACGGACGTTGGCCTTGCGGGCCTGAGGCCGCTCACTGGAATCGCCGAGTTGAGCTTGCGCAATACGTCCATCACCGATCGCGGACTAGTGCACTTGAAAGCTCTCCCCCGCCTATCCGGCCTTGACGTGAGTCATACCGACATAACCGACCAAGGGATAGGTGAACTAACAGAGGGCAGCCAGTTGCGCGAGCTTCGGTTAAGCGGGACGCAGATCACCGACAAGGCGCTTGCGGGCCTGACGAGAATGAAGTTGCTGCGAGAGCTGTACCTTTATGACACGCACGTCAGCGACAGCGCGGTCAATACGCTGAGCGAGAAACTACCAGGACTGCAAATCGCGCGTTAGCGGAGAGGAAACCGGGGACAATCACCGGTTTAGAAGAAACCGGGGACAGTGACGAATGGGACGCGTAAAGGGGTCGGGAGTCTTTACATGGACACCGACGGCACGCATCTGACCGCCTATTCCCGCAGCAGCGCCGGCCGGCTGGCCGTGGCCGACCTGAAAGTGCCCGACGTGCGGCTGGATGACTATCAACAGGAAGAAACCGACGAAAAGGACTACGACGGCCTGGACCGCTTCGGCCGGATCAAGGACCAGTATTGGGACGGCTACG
>DATLAN010000157.1:0-2698 GCA_035527455.1 Thermoguttaceae bacterium | reverse complement strand
TGCGGGCCATCCGACGTTTCAAACGCCGCGAGACCCTGCGGATCGCTTACGGCGACGTCATCCGCGAGCAAAGCCTCCGGGTGGTCACGCAGCAGATCTCGTTCCTGGCCGAAGCGATTCTCGAGGCCGCATTGTGGGCCGCCTGGCGGAAGATTCAATCGCAGCGGGGAACGCCCACCGGACCCGAGGGACAGCCGGCCCGGTTCGTCGTGCTGGGCATGGGCAAGCTCGGCGGCATGGAATTGAACTACTCCAGCGACGTCGACCTGATCTTCCTCTACGACGCCGACGGCAAGACCGACGGGCGGCGGCCGATCGCCAACAGCGAGTTCTTCGCACAGCTCGCCCGGGAAATCGTTCGGCTGGCCACCGAAATGACCGAACTGGGCAGCGTCTATCGGGTCGACCTGCGGCTGCGTCCGGAAGGCCGACGAGGCCCCATGGTGCAAAGCGTCGACGGCGCGCTGAGCTACTACGACGTTCGCGGACGGACCTGGGAGCGTCAGGCGTACATCAAGGCCCGGCCCGTCGCCGGCGACTTGGCGCTGGGCGTGGAGTTCCTCGATCGGCTCGATCCGTGGATCTACCGGCGCTACCTCGGCCAGGCCGACATCATCGGCATCAAGGCGCTCAAACGCCGCATCGAGCAGCAAACCCGCGCCGCCGGGGCCGACGATCAGAACGTGAAGACCGGGCACGGCGGCATTCGCGACGTCGAGTTCGTGATCCAGTTCCTCCAACTTCTCAACGGCGCCGATCTACCCGAGCTGCGGACGGAAAACACGTTGGAGGCCATCGTGCAGCTCGAACGCGTCGGCTGCCTCAGCGACCTGGAGGGCACGCTGCTGGGGAGCAACTACGTCTTTCTGCGGAAGATCGAGCATCGGCTGCAGATCATGTTCGACCTGCAGACCCACCTGCTGCCGCGGCGGCGCGAGGAGATGCGCAAGCTGGCGCTGCGGATGGGCTACGCCGAAACAAGGACCGGCTCGGCCTTGGAGGTCTTCGAAGCCGACTATCGCAGCAAGACGGGCGTGAATCGCCGCATTCTCGACCATCTGCTGCACGACGCCTTCAGCGACGACGTGGCAACCGCCGCCGAGGTCGACCTGGTGCTCGATCCCGATCCGCCGGAAGAACAGATCCTCGAAGTGCTGGGCAAGTATCCCTTCCGCGACGTCAAGCCGGCGTATCGCAACCTGATGGGATTGTCGGAAGAGAAGATCCGGTTCCTTTCCACGCGACGTTGCCGGCTCTTCCTGGCGGCGATCGCCCCGCAACTGCTGCAGGCCGTCGCCGCCACGCCCGATCCCGATTCCACGCTGGTCAACCTCAATCAGGTCGCCGATTCGCTCGGCGGCAAGGGCGTGCTCTGGGAACTGTTCAGCTTCAACCCGCCCAGCCTCCGCCTCTGCGTCGAACTCTGCGCCTACAGCCCGTACCTCTCGGGCATCCTCATCACCAACCCGGGCATGATCGACGGCCTGATGGACAGCCTGGTGTTGGACAGGCTGCCGACGCACAAGTCGCTCGAGCGGCACCTGACCGAGTTGTGCCACGCGGCCGAGGACATCGAGCCGATCCTGCACAGCTTCAAGAACGACCGGCAGCTTCGCGTGGGGGTGCGCGACATCCTGGGCAAGGAGGACGTCGAAGCCACCACCGGCGTGCTCTCCGACATCGCCGAAACTTGCCTGCGGCAGATCGCCTCGCGCGAATACCGCCGCCTGACCGCCCGGTTCGGCCAACCGCAAATCGCCGAGGGACGGCGAGCCGGCCGGCCGTGCGAAATAGTGATCCTGGCGATGGGGAAGTTCGGTGGACGGGAAATGAACTACCACAGCGACCTGGACCTGGTGTTCCTTTACGAGGCCGAGGGAAACACGGCCGCCGCCGATCCCTCGCAAAGCACGACCAACCGGCACTTCTTCAGCGAACTGGGGCAGCGGATCATCAAGACCACCAGCCAATCGGGCGCCTACGGAAAGCTCTACGAGGTCGACGTTCGTCTGCGTCCCACCGGCCGCAGCGGCCCGTTGGCCATCTCCCTGGCCGAATTCGGCCGCTACTTCGCCGAAGGCGGCGGACAGTTGTGGGAGCGCCAGGCGTTGTGCAAAGCCCGGGTCGTCTATGGCTCTGCCCGAGCGGCCCGGGCAGCCGTCTCGGCGACCGCCACGGCCGCGTTCGACCATCGTTGGCGGCGAAGCGACGCCGATGAAATCCGCCGCATGCGCCACCGGCTGGAGGAGACGGCCGGCGCCGGCGACCTGAAACGCGGCCCGGGCGGCATCGTCGACATCGAGTTCCTGGTCCAGATGCTCCAGCTCAAACAGGGTCGCCGCCATCGCAAGCTCCGCGAGCCCAACACGGTACTGGCACTGAATGCCCTGCACTTGGCCGAACATCTCTCCGTCGGCGATCACGAATTGTTCCGCACGAGTTACCGGCTGCTGAGGACCATCGAGAGCCGGTTGCGACTGATGAACTCGACCGCCCGGGACAAGTTGCCCGAGGAACCCACGGAGCTGGCCAAGCTCGCCCACCTGCTCCATTACCCGGACAGCGAGGCGTTGATGAGGGACTACGAAACGGCCACCCGACGCGTCCGCCGCCGGTTCGACGAGATCTTCGATGCGGAGGGGACGGGAGGAGGGAAGGATGAAGGATGAAGGATGAAGGATGAAGGATGAAGGATGAA